>NZ_AQPL01000167.1:0-3475 GCF_000395345.1 Cupriavidus sp. WS
ACGCCCGACTGCTTGGGGCAGGGCTACTCGTTGTCGGTCTTGCGCTGCTCGATCTGCAACTGCGCCCGCTGCGTTGCCTGTTGTAGCCGCTCCACCAGCACGCCCCTCGGCGGCAAGGCGGTCAGGTACTCGGCGACGTGGATGCCCGACTTGTCCAGCTCCAGCAATTCGATCTGCTCGCGCTTTTTGCCGGTGCAAAGGATGATTCCCAGCGGCGAGGCTTCCTCCGGCTCCCGTTCGTGCTTGTCCAGCCAGCGAAGGTAAAGCTCCATCTGTCCCTTGAAAGCCGCCTTGAACTCGCCGACCTTCAACTCCACTGCCACCAGCCGCCGCAGTTTGCGGTTGTAGAACAGCAAGTCAAGGTGGAAATCTTCGCCGTCAATTTGGATGCGCTTCTGCCGAGCCACGAAGCTGAAACCTGCGCCCAGCTCCAACAGGAAGGATTCCATTTCGCGGATGATCGCCGCCTCCAAGTCGCCTTCCTGCCATGTGTCCCGCAGTCCCAGGAAGTCGAGGATGTACGGGTCACGCATGACCAGGGCGGGCGACATGCGCTGCGCATCGCGCATCGTCGCCAGCTCCTGCGCGATCGTCTCGCCCGGCTTTTGGGACAGTACCGTGCGCTCGTACAGCATCGAGTCGATGCGCTCGCGCAGCGTGCGCACGCTCCAGCGCTCGGCGCTCGCCATCTGCGCGTAGTAGTCCCGCTGGAGCGGGTCTTTCAGCGGGATCAGGGCAATGAAGTGCGTCCAGCTCAATTCTCGTATCAGTGATACGAGAATCTGCTCGTCGGGGAAGGTGGTGGCGAACTGCACCATGCGGCGCAGGTTTTGCTCCGCAAAGCTGCTGCCGTACTCCTTCACCAACTGCGCCGCCAGGGTAGGCAAGACTTCCTTGCCATAAGCGCCCCGGCGCCCGTCCAAGACCTGCGTGCGCATTCCACTGATGGCGGACAGTGATTCCATTCCCATCGCGGACAGCGTTCCAGGCGATGGCGGACACGTTGCGCGGGTGTCCTGAGTGACGCTCAAATCGTAGCCGAAGTGTCCGCCATCAGCGTGGAATGGCGGTCGGCGCGGCCGGCTCAGACGGCCTTGGTGAGCTTGCGCATCGACTCGCCCTTGAGGGCTATCTTGTGCGAGCCGTGCACGATGCGGTCCAGGATGGCGTCGGCCAGCGTGGGCTCGTCCAGCCAGGCGTGCCAGGCCGTCACCGGCAACTGGCTGGTGATGAGCGTCGAGCGCGTGCCCACCCGGTCGTCCAGCAATTCCAGCAGGTCGTTTCGCTCGTGCGCGGCAATCGGCGCGATGCCGAAGTCGTCCAGGATGAGCAGGTCCAGCCGCGCCAGTTGCGCCAGCCGTTTGCCCAGGCTGCCATCGCCGTGGGCCACGTGCAGCTCCTGCAGCAGCCGTGGCGCGCGGGTGTAGAGCACCGAGAAGCCCAGGCGCGCGGCCTGCTGCCCCAGTGCGCAGGCGAGCCACGTCTTGCCGCACCCGGTGGCGCCGGTGAGCAGCACGTTGTGGCCATGGCGCAGCCAGTCCCCGCCGGCCAGGCTGGTGATGACCTCTCGGCTCAGGCCCCGGCTGGCGCGCCAGTCGATGTCCTCCAGGCAGGCACTGGAGACCTTCAGGCGGGCCGCCTTCAACAGGCGCTCCAGGCGCTTGCTGTCACGCCAGTCCACCTCGCGCTGCACCAGCAGCGCCAGGCGTTGTTCAAAGGGCAGCTCGCTGGCCGTGATGTGGGTGGCCGCGTCGCTGAGGGCGGCCACCATGCCGTCCAGGCGCAGGGCGCGCAGTTGGTTCAAGGTCTGTTCGTTGAGCATGGTTCTTCCTTGTTAGGTTTGCTTGCACGTTGGAGTTCAGTGGTAGTAGCCCGGCCCGCGCACGTTCTCGTGCAGCGGCAGGTTCGCCTGTGCGGCCATCGGCGCATCCAGCGGCCGCTGGTCCAGGCCGCAGCCCAGGATGGAGGCGATGCTCTTGTAGGACGGTGAGCGAATCGACTGCGCCCGCGCACAGGCGGCCTCCAGCCGGTCAGCCCCGTACTCACGGCCCAGGCGCATGAGGCCCAGACAGGAGCGGTAACCCTGCTCGGGATGCTGGCGGTGCTCCATCTGCCAGCGCACCACGGCGGCGGTGGCCGCGCCCACGCGCTCACCCCAGGCGATGAGCTTGGCCGGCGTCCACTGCAGGTGCGCCCGGTGCGAGGCCGGCATGTGCTCGGGCGTGGTGGTGTGTGCACCCCGTCGGGGATTGAGGGCGTGGGCGGCCACGCGTTTGCTGCCGTGCAGGACTTCGAGCGTGCCGGCCGTGATGCGCAACTCCACCGGCTCACCCACCAGGGCGTGGGGCACCGAGTAGTAGTGGCCATCGAGCTCAACGTGGTAATCGATGTTGACGCGGGCGGGTTTGAAGCGCGCGATGGGCATGCGCACCGGCGGCAGGGGGCGCAGGGCTGGCCGGTCGAGTTCGGCGAAGGCGCTAGTGCGGTTGCCCGGCAGCTTCTTGAACGCGCGCTGGTTCAAGTCCACCAGCAAGGCGGCAATCGCCCGGTTGAGCTCGGCCAGGCTGAAGAAGGTCTGGTGGCGCAGCCTGGCCAGAATCCAGCGCTCGACCACCTGCACAGCGACCTCCACCTTGGGTTTGTCGCGTGGCTTGGCCGGGCGCGCGGGCATCACGGCCAGGCTGTAGTGCGCACAGAGCTCTTCGAGCAGGCGGTGCGCGGTGGGCTCGTAACGGTCGGGTCGGGCCATGAGGGCGCGCGGCTGGTCAGGCACCAGCAGGCGGGGCACGCCGCCGATGAACTCCAGCGCGCTAATGATGCTGGCCACCCAGTCGGTGGCCTTCTGGCTGGCGGTGGCGCAGGCGTAGGTGTAGTTCGATGCGCCCAGCACGGCCACGAAGACCTGGGCCTGGCGTATCTCGCCAGTGTCGGCATCCACCACGGGAACGGTCTGGCCGGCGTAGTCCACAAAGAGCTTGTCACCGCCCGTGTGGGTCTGGCGCATGGAGCGCTGCAGGCGCCGGGCCCAGGCCTTGTACTTCTCGCAGAAGGCGCTGTACTTGTACGCCTGCCCGCTGTGCTGTTGCTGGTATTCCTCCCAAAGCAACTGCAGCGTCACGCCAGGTCGGCGCAGTTCGCGGTGGATGTGGGCGTGGTCGGGTTCAAGGTGCCGGGACTCGCGCGCCACGGGTGGCTTGTAGAGCCGGGCCTGGAGTTCGTCGTCGTTCAGGCTCTGGGCCAGTGCCCAGTCCACGCCGGCCACGCGCGCGTAGCTGGCTATCTCGCTGACAGTGGATTTGGAGATGCCGAGGGCGGCACCGATTTGACGGGTGCTCAAGGCCCCGCGGTGCAGCAGTTGCAGTGTGTGTCGTAGTTTGCTCATGGTGACCCTGGGTGTGGGCATCGCTGGTTCCGGTCAAAAAACCGGGCAGCGTATGCCGCGTTCGGGTCACTCGGACGTGTCAGGAATTTTGTG
>NZ_AQPL01000168.1:0-3126 GCF_000395345.1 Cupriavidus sp. WS
CGACCCCCTTATGCCCACCCTCCCCACCGCCCTGACCACGCCTCCGATCACCGCCCTGAACCACCTGCTCGAGCAGGAGCCGTGGGCGCTCTCGCTGCTCCAGCCGTTCGCCGGCCGCGCGCTGCGCTTCGACGCGGCCGCCTTCACGGTGGTCCTGCGCGTCACCGGCCAGGGGCTGGTCGAACCGGCGCCGGCGGAGGAGGCCCCCGCGGTGACGCTGACCGTGCCGCTGCAGCAATGGCCGCTGGTGGCATCCGACATCGCCGACGGCGGGCAGGCGGCGGCGATGAAGCACGTGCGCATCGAGGGCGATGCCGAGCTGGCCAATACCGTGTCGACGCTGGCGCGCAACCTGCGCTGGGACGCCGCCGAAGACCTGTCGCGCGCGCTGCGCGGCATCCTCGGCGGCCCGCTCAGCGACAGCGTGGCGCAGCGCGTGGTGCAGGGCGCGCAGGACGCCCGTGCGCAGGCCGCGCGGCTGGGCCGCACGCTGGTCGAGAACGTGACCGAATACCTGCTCGACGAGCAGCCCACCCTGGTGCGCCACGCCGCGCTCGACACGTTCGGCACCGGGGTGCGGGCGCTCGGCGACGATCTCGCGCGGCTGGAGAAGCGGCTGGAGAAGCTGGAGCAGCGCGCCCGCCCGCAAGGCGGCGCGGCCGCGGGGGCGGGCAGCCTGCCGTCGGCCCACCGCTGAACGCCGCCCGCCCATGCCGATGGCTGTGCCCGCATCGGCCAATCCGTAGCGCCCAAATACTGAAACCTGCATGACCCGCTTCCTGCGCCTTTGCAAGATTGTCTTCGTCATCCTCTACTACGGGCTGGATGAACTCGTGCTGTCCGGCTTCAAGAGCCGCCGCATCCGCTTCCTGGTGCGCGTCATCACCATCGGGCGCAAGCTCGACATGCCGCGCGGCGAGCGCCTGCGGCTGGCGCTGACGCGGCTCGGGCCGATCTTCGTCAAGTTCGGCCAGGTGCTCTCGACCCGGCGCGACCTGATGCCGGCCGACATCGCCGACGAGCTGGCCAAGCTGCAGGACCAGGTGCCGCCGTTCGACCCGGTGGTGGCGGTCAAGATCATCGAGCGCTCGCTGGGCCGGCCGCTGGCCACGCTGTTCGAGAGCTTCGACCACCAGCCGGTGGCCAGCGCGTCGATCGCGCAGGTGCACTTCGCCACGCTCAAGGGCGGCTCCAGCCACGGCCGCGAGGTGGCGGTGAAGGTGCTGCGCCCGGGCATGCTGCCGGTGATCGACAGCGACCTCGCGCTGATGCGCGACCTCGCCGCCTGGCTCGAGCGCTTCTGGGCCGACGGCAAGCGCCTCAAGCCGCGCGAGGTGGTGGCCGAGTTCGACAAGTACCTGCACGACGAGCTCGACCTGATGATCGAGGCCGCCAACTGCAGCCAGTTGCGCCGCAACTTCAACGACACCAGACTGCTGCTGGTGCCCGAGGTGTTCTGGGACTTCTGCAGCAGCGAGGTGTTCGTGATGGAGCGCATGCACGGCGTTCCCATCTCGCGCAACGAGGCGCTCAGGGCGGCCGGCGTGGACATGCACAAGCTGGCCGAGGAGGGCGTGGAGATCTTCTTCACCCAGGTCTTCCGCGACGGCTTCTTCCATGCCGACATGCACCCCGGCAACATCCTCGTGTCGGTGGCGCCGCAGACGCTGGGCCGCTACATCGCGCTGGACTTCGGCATCGTCGGCGCGCTGTCCGAGTTCGACAAGAACTACCTGGCGCAGAACTTCATCGCCTTCTTCCGCCGCGACTACCACCGCGTGGCGCTGCTGCACGTGGAGTCCGGCTGGGTGCCGCCCGACACGCGCGTGGAAGAGCTCGAAAGCGCGGTGCGCGCCTGCTGCGAGCCTTACTTCGACAAGCCGCTCAAGGAGATCTCGCTGGGCATGGTGCTGATGCGCCTGTTCCAGACCTCGCGCCGCTTCAACGTCGAGATCCAGCCGCAACTGGTGCTGCTGCAGAAGACCCTGCTCAACATCGAGGGTCTGGGCCGCCAGCTCGATCCCGACCTCGACCTGTGGCAGACCGCCAAGCCCTTCCTGGAAAAATGGATGCACGAGCAGGTCGGCTGGAAGGGCGCGTGGGAGCGCATCCAGGTCGAGGCGCCGCAATGGGCCAAGATGCTGCCGGACTTCCCGCGCCTCGCGCACCAGTTCCTCGAGCGCCGCGCGCTGGTGGACAACGGCCAGCAGGAGAAGCTGCTGGGCACGCTGATCGCCGAGCAGCGCCGCACCAACCGCCTGATCGCCACGGCGCTGCTGCTGGCCGGCGGCTTCCTCGCCGGCATCGTGCTGACGGAACTGCTGAGCCTGGGCGGCTACCTGTAGCCCGCCGCGTTCGCGGCCCGCATCGGGCAGGACAATCACAAGGAGACACGGCGTGACCGAAGCCAACAAGGGCGGCAAGGACAGCAAGGACAGCAAGGAGCGCAAGGACAGCGACCCCGGCAGCGCCGCCGCGCCCGCCTTCGCCACCCGCGACGCCGCCGACCCGGCGTTCTGGGACGAGCGTTTCGAAAAGGGCTTCATGCCGTGGGACCTGGGCGGCGTGCCGGCCGAGTTCGCCGCCTTCGCCACCGCGCTGGCGCCGTGCCCCACGCTGGTGCCCGGCTGCGGCAACGGCTGGGAAGCCGGCTGGCTGCACGCGCGCGGCTGGCCCGTGACCGCGATCGACTTTTCGCCGCAGGCCGTGGCCAGCGCGCGCCACGCGCTGGGGCCGGCCGGCGCCGTGGTGCGCGAGGCGGATTTCTTCGCCTTCACACCGGAGCCCGCCTGCCGCCTGATCTACGAGCGCGCGTTCCTGTGCGCGCTGCCGCCGGCCATGCGCGCCGCCTACGGCGCGCGCGTGGCGGCACTGCTGCCGGCGGGCGGCCTGCTGGCCGGCTATTTCTTCCTGGACGAGACCCGCGGCGGCCCGCCGTTCTCGATCCCGCGCGCCGGGCTGGAGGCGCTGCTGGCGCCGGCCTTCGAACTGGTGGAGGACCGTCCCGCCACCGGTTCGCTGCCGGTGTTCGCCGGGCGCGAGCACTGGCAAGTCTGGCGCCGGCGCGCATAGGCGCCCGCGTTTTCCCGGGGCGCCGGCGCGCGCGGGCCCGCCTGTGGCGCCCGC
>NZ_AQPL01000169.1:0-58404 GCF_000395345.1 Cupriavidus sp. WS
CCCGCCTGTGGCGCCCGCGCTGCACCGCTTCGGGGATTTGCCCGGCGCCCGGAATTTTTTTCTCCCGCGGCGGCCTGCGTGGCTATAATCCGCGTTTTGATTCGGCTACGACCGCAGGCTAGATCAGCCACCCATGCGGCCCCGACCGATGAATTGGACCCGGGGCAGGGCGGCACAGGCACAGGCAGCATCCCGCCCACCCGGCAACCGGTTTTTCGCCGCAAGGGCATTTTTGGGATAGGGCAGCGCCATGCTGATCTGGTTCGTCGTCATCTACTGGATAATCTCGGTCGGCATCGGCCTGTGGGCTGCGCTGCGCGTGCGCAACACCACGGACTTCGCGGTCGCCGGCCGCAGCCTGCCTTTCTACATCGTCACCGCCACCGTCTTCGCCACGTGGTTCGGCTCGGAGACGGTGCTCGGCATCCCCGCCGTGTTCCTCAAGGAAGGCCTGTCCGGGGTGGTGTCCGATCCCTTCGGTTCCTCGCTGTGCCTGATCCTGGTCGGCCTGTTCTTCGCGCGTCCGCTGTACCGCATGAACCTGCTCACCATCGGCGACTACTATCACAACCGCTACGGGCGGCTGGCCGAGGTGCTGACCACGCTGTGCATCGTGATGTCCTACCTGGGCTGGGTGGCCGCGCAGATCAAGGCGCTCGGGCTGGTGTTCTTCACCGTCTCGGACGGCGCGCTGTCGCAGGAGGCCGGCATGATGATCGGCGCGGCCAGCGTGCTGGTCTACACGCTGTTCGGCGGCATGTGGTCGGTGGCCGTGACCGACTTCATCCAGATGATCATCATCGTGATCGGCATGGTGTACATCGGCGTCGAGGTCAGCGGCCAGGCCGGCGGCGTGGCCGCGGTGGTGTCGCACGCGGCGGCGGCCGGCAAGTTCACCTTCCTGCCGTCGCTGGACCTGGTGCAGATCATCGGCTTCGCGGCGGCGCTGTTTACCATGATGCTGGGCTCGATCCCGCAGCAGGACGTGTTCCAGCGCGTGACCTCGTCGCGCACCGAGCAGATCGCCGGGCGCGCCTCGGTGCTCGGCGGCGTGCTGTATTTCTGCTTCGCCTTCATCCCGATGTTCCTGGCGTACTCGGCCACCATGATCGATCCGCAGATGGTGGAGAAGTACATCAACACCGACTCGCAGCTGATCCTGCCGAAGCTGATCCTGACCCATGCGCCGATGTTCGCCCAGGTGATGTTCTTCGGCGCGCTGCTGTCGGCCATCAAGAGCTGCGCCTCGGCCACGCTGCTGGCGCCGTCGGTGACGTTCGCCGAGAATATCCTGCGGCCGTACTTCCGCCACCTCGACGACCGCCGCTTCCTGCGCGTGATGCAGACCGTGGTGCTGTGTTTCGCGGTGCTGGTGACGCTGTTCGCGCTGAACTCGCACCTGTCGATCTTCCACATGGTCGAAAACGCCTATAAGGTCACATTGGTCTCGTCCTTCGTGCCGCTGGCGTTCGGCATGTTCTGGAAGCCCGCCACGCGCCAGGGCGGCCTCGCCGCCATCCTGCTGGGGCTGGCGTCGTGGCTGTGCTGCGAGGTCGCCTTCCCCGACGCGGCGGTGCCGCCGCAGATGGTCGGGCTGATGTTCTCGATCGGCGGCATGGTGCTCGGCTCGCTGCTGCCGCAGTGGATCGGCGACCATCCGCGCGTCAAGGAAGTCCACCTGGCCTGAGCGGCGCCGGCATCGCATCCCGCCTGGCGTGCGTCCGGATGCATTTTCTGCCCCTTTTCCTGCGGCCCGGCTCACGCAGAACGGTTTATAATTCAAGGCTTTGCACCGCCATGCGGCGGCCCGGGAACGGCAACTTCCCGGCCGGCACGGCGGCGCCTTCCGATCCGTCCATCCAGTTTCCGTTCCAGAATCCTCGCGGAGAGCCACTATGCCGATTTATGCCTACCGTTGCGACGCCTGCGGCCACGGGCGCGATGTGCTGCAGAAAATGAGCGATGCTCCGCTCACCGACTGCCCATCCTGCGGCGCGGCGGGCACCTTCAAGAAACAACTGACCGCGGCGGGCTTCCAGCTCAAGGGCTCGGGCTGGTACGTCACCGACTTCCGCGGCGGCAACGGCGGCACCTCCGCGCCGGCCACCGCGCCCGCCGCGGGCGGCGACAGCGCCGGCGGCGCGCCGGCAGCGTCGGGCGAACCGGCCGGCGGCGCCGGGGCCTCTTCGACCGCTTCGACCGCTTCGGCGGCCTCGGGCACCACCGCATCGACAAGCCCGGCCGGCGGTTGCGGCAGCGCTTGCGCCTGCCATTGAAAGCAGAACGCACCGTGCCGGCGAAGAAGACCTCCGCCCTCAAGACCTGGTTCCTGACCGGGCTGCTTGTCCTGGTGCCGCTGGGCATCACGCTGTGGGTGCTGAGCCTGGTCATCGGCACGATGGACCAGAGCCTGGCGCTGCTGCCCGAGACCTGGCGCCCGGACCGGCTGATGTTCGGCAAGCGCGTGACCGGCCTGGGCGCGATCCTGACGCTGCTGTTCATCCTGCTGGTCGGCATGCTGGCCCACAACTTCATCGGCCAGAGGCTGGTGCGCTGGTGGGAGGCGCTGCTGGGCCACATCCCGGTGGTCGGGCCGATCTACACCAGCGTCAAGCAGGTGTCCGACACGCTGCTGTCGTCCTCGGGCAATGCCTTTCGCAAGGCGTTGCTGGTGCAGTACCCGCGCGAAGGCTCGTGGACCATCGCCTTTCTCACCGGCCGCCCCGGCGGCGACGTGCAGAACCATCTCCAGGGCGAGTACGTCAGCGTCTACGTGCCGACCACGCCCAACCCGACCTCGGGCTTCTTCCTGATGATGCCCAAGGCCGATACCATCGAACTCGACATGACCGTCGACGCCGCGCTGAAGTACATCGTCTCGATGGGCGTGGTGGCGCCGACCGAGCTGCCGCGCAAGAGCGACACGGCGCGCGACGACGGGGCGCCGGACGAAGCCCTCGCCGAGCCCGCCGACACAACGTCTTCAAATTGATCGCCGGCCGCACCAGCGGCCGCGTTATTCCGGGAATTCTCTTATGTCCTCCATGCGTACTCACTATTGCGGTCTCGTGACCGAACAACTGACGGGCCAGGAAGTGGCCCTGACCGGCTGGGTGCAGCGCCGCCGCGATCACGGCGGCGTGATCTTCATCGACCTGCGCGACCGCGAAGGCCTGGTCCAGGTGGTGTGCGACCCCGACCGCCCCGAGATGTTCAAGGCGGCCGAAGAGATCCGCAACGAGTTCTGCATCCGCATCACCGGCAAGGTGCGCGCGCGCCCGGCCGGCACCGAGAACGCCAACCTGACCTCGGGCAAGATCGAGGTGCTGTGCCATGAGCTGACCGTGCTCAACCCGTCGGTCACGCCGCCGTTCCAGCTCGACGACGACAACCTGTCGGAAACCACGCGCCTGACGCACCGCGTGCTGGACCTGCGCCGCCCGCAGATGCAGTACAACTTGCGCCTGCGCTACAAGGTGGCGATGGAAGTGCGCAAGTTCCTCGACGCGCAGGGCTTCATCGACATCGAGACGCCGATGCTGGGCAAGAGCACGCCGGAAGGCGCGCGCGACTACCTGGTGCCGTCGCGCACCAACCCGGGCCACTTCTTCGCGCTGCCGCAGTCGCCGCAGATCTTCAAGCAGATGCTGATGGTGTCGGGCTTCGACCGCTACTACCAGATCACCAAGTGCTTCCGCGACGAGGACCTGCGCGCCGACCGCCAGCCCGAGTTCACGCAGATCGACTGCGAGACCTCGTTCCTGACCGAGCAGGAGATCCGCGACCTGTTCGAGGACATGATGCGCACGGTGTTCAAGAACGCCATCGACGTGGACCTCGACGCCCGGTTCCCGGTGATGGAGTTCCGCGAGGCGATGGCCCGCTTCGGCTCGGACAAGCCCGACCTGCGCGTCAAGCTTGAATTCACCGAGCTGACCGACGTCATGAAGGACGTCGACTTCAAGGTGTTCTCCGGCCCCGCCAACAGCGACAACGGCCGCGTGGTCGGCCTGCGCGTGCCGGGCGGCAGCGCCATCTCGCGCGGCGAGATCGACGCCTACACCCAGTTCGTCGGCATCTACGGCGCCAAGGGCCTGGCCTGGATCAAGGTCAACGAAGTGGCCAAGGGCCGCGACGGCCTGCAATCGCCGATCGTCAAGAACCTGCACGACGCCGCCATCGCCGAGATCCTCAAGCGCACCGGCGCCCAGGACGGCGATATCATCTTCTTCGGCGCGGACAAGGCCAAGGTGGTCAACGACGCCATCGGCGGCCTGCGCCTGAAGATCGGCCACTCCGAGTTCGGCAAGAGCAACGGCCTGTTCGAGGACGTGTGGAAGCCGCTGTGGGTGATCGACTTCCCGATGTTCGAGTACGACGAGGAAGACGCCCGCTGGGTCGCCATGCACCACCCGTTCACCAGCCCCAAGGACGAGCACCTGCAATACCTGGAGACCGATCCGGGCAAGTGCATCGCCAAGGCCTACGACATGGTGCTCAACGGCTGGGAAATGGGCGGCGGCTCGGTGCGGATCTACCGCGAGGACGTGCAGAGCAAGGTGTTCCGCGCGCTCAAGATCGGCGAGGAAGAAGCCCGCGCCAAGTTCGGCTACCTGCTCGACGCGCTGCAGTACGGCGCGCCCCCGCACGGCGGCCTGGCCTTCGGCCTGGACCGCATCGTCACGATGATGGCCGGCGCCGACTCGATCCGCGACGTGATCGCCTTCCCCAAGACCCAGCGCGCCCAGGACCTGCTGACCCAGGCCCCGAGCACGGTCGACGAGAAGCAACTGCGCGAGCTGCACATCCGCCTGCGCTCGGCCGAGCCGAAGACCGCCTGAGTGCCGGGCGGCCCTGCGGGCCGCCCGCCGCATGCTGCTCAGGAAGCCCTGCGTGGCGCCGACCCCGGTTGGCGCGCGCAGGGCTTTTTTTCGCCCGCGCAGGGCCGGGGCCCGCGCGTTGCGTGCCCTGCCGCACGCGCGCGGCGCGCGGCGGCGGCCCGCCGGGCCGCGCCACAGGCGGCTTTGCGGCATTTTGGCGTGCGTGTAGGCAGAAACCCGCAGTCGCCCCGATTTGTCCATCCAGTGGACAACCTGCATTGAGGGTGCCCGCACCCGTCCCGATAATGGCTCCATCCCGCGCCGGCCCCCCTGGCCAGAAGCGTGGCGGACAGACCAGAAAGGAGACAGAGGTGCATTTCCGCAAGCTATCCAATTCCCTCGGCGCAGAAGTCGTCGGCTTCAGGATCACCGCCGACTGCGCGCCGGACGATCTCGCCGGGATCCGGCAGGCATTCGCGCAGTACCAGGTGCTGCTGTTCCGCGACCAGGACATCTCGTTCGACACGCACATCGCGTTCAGCCGGAAGTTCGGGCCGCTCGAGCAGCACGACGCGATCCCCGAGTACCGCCACCCGGACCATCCCGAGCTGATCGTCGTCACCAACGAAGGCAAGGAGCGCTCCAAGGTGTTCGGCCAGCAGTGGCATTCGGACCACTCGATGACGCTGCGCCCGAGCATGGCCTCGCTGCTGCACGCGCACGTGATTCCCGAGGTGGGCGGCGACACCATGTTCGCCAACATGTACGAGGCCTACGACACGCTCTCGGACGGCATGAAGCGCCTGCTCGCGCCGATGCGCGCGGTGCACACCGTGATCGCCGCGAAGCACCTGCGCGGGCTCGACGAGAAGACGCTGGCCGCCAAGGCCAGGAACAACCCGCCGGTGGTCCACCCGGTGGTGCGCATCCATCCGGTGACGGGGCGCCCCGCGCTCTACGTCAACGAAATGCTGACCAGCCATTTCGAAGGCATGACGGTGGCCGAGAGCCAGCCGCTGCTGCAGTACCTGTTCGCGCACTCCACGCGGTCCGAGTCCGTCTACCGCCACCAGTGGCGCAAGCACGACGTGCTGATGTGGGACAACCGCTGCACCATGCACCTGGCGCTGATGGACTATGACCACCAGCAGCTGCGCCGCCTGTTCCGCACCACGCTGGAAGGCGATTGCGCGGGCGAGTATCTCGACGCCGCCGCCACCGCTACCGCCACCGCCTGAACGGGAGACCACCATGCTATTCAGGGAAAACAGGATCAGGGCGGCGCTGGCCGCGGGCAGCGCGCCGATCGGCGCGTTCGTGCAGATGGCCTGCCCGGAGATCGTCGAGGTGGCGGGCAACGCCGGCTACGACTACGTGTGGATCGACGGCGAGCACGGCTCGTTCGGGCTCGAGACCACGGTGCAGATGATCCGCGCGGCCGAGGCCACCGGCATGACGCCGATGGTGCGCGTGCCCAGCCACGACCCGGCCGGCATCGCCAAGGCGCTCGACGCCGGCGCGATGGGCGTGATCGTGCCGCAGGTGGCCACGCGCGCGCAGGCCGAGGCCGTGGTGGCGGCCGCGCGCTACCGCAACGCCGAGTGGCCGCAGGGCCGGCGCGGCGCCTGCCCGCTGATCCGCGCCACCGGCCACCAGACGCTGGACTGGAAGGGCTACGCCAAGTGGGCCAACGACAACGTCATGGTGTGGCTGCTGGTGGAGACCGTGGAAGGGCTGGACAACCTCGGCGAGATCCTCCAGGTGCCCGGCATCGACGCCATCGTGCTGGGCGCGTTCGACCTCGCGGTGTCGATGGGCCATGACGGCGACCGCCACCACCCGGCCGTGGCCGCGCGGCTCGACGGCATGATCGGCATGGTGCGCGAGCACGGCGTGGAAGTGGTGGCGCTGCTGTTCGACGCCGACATCGCGGACATGAAGGCGGCCCGGCGCCACTACGCGGACAGCGGCTGCCGCATCCTCATCGCGGGCAGCGACCGGCGCACCATTTCCAATGCTTTCGGCGCCATCCACGACGCCATCCGAGACGCTGCGCAGGACACTGGCGACGTTGCCGCGCGGGATGCCATCCGCGCTGCCGTCCCGGCCTGACGCCGGCGCAAACGGGAGACAACCATCATGCATTCCATTCCCTCCATCGCGGGGCGCGTGCTCATTGCCGCGGCCCTGGCCTGCGGCGTGGCGCGCGCGCAGCCGCAGCAGCCCTATCCGTCCAAGCCGGTGCGCGTGGTGGCGCCGGCGCCGGCCGGCGGCGGCACCGACTTCCTGGCGCGCCTGATCGGCGTGAAGATCGGCGAGAAATCCGGCCAGCCGTTCGTGGTCGACAACGTCACCGGCGCCAACGGCAATATCGGCGCCGCGCAGGTCGCGCGCGCCACGCCGGACGGCTACACCCTGCTGATGTCCTACGTCGGCACGCAGTCGATCAACCCGAGCCTGTACAAGTCGATGCCCTACGACCCGTCGACCGACCTCGAGCCGATCGCCAAGGTGGCGTCGTATCCGTTCGTGATCGCGGTCAACGTCAGCGTGCCGGTGAATTCGCTCAAGGAGCTGATCGAGTACTCGCGCGCCAATCCGACCAAGCTGAGTTTCGGCACGGCCGGCGTCGGCAGCGGTGGGCATCTCGTGGGCGAGATGTTCAACCGGCGCCACGGCACGCATATCGCGCACGTGCCGTACCGCGGCAGCGCGCCGGTCATCACCGACCTGATGGCCGGGCAACTGCAGGTCATCTTCGACACGCTGAACACCGCCGGGCCGTACATCCGAGCCGGCAAGATCAAGGCGCTCGCCGTGACCAGCGAGACCCGCGTGCCGTCCTTTCCGGAGATTCCCACGGTGGCGGAGCAGGGCTTTCCCGACATGGTGATCAGCGGCTGGTACGGGCTGTTCGCGCCGCGCGCCACGCCCGCGCCAATCGTGGCCACGATCCGCAAGCAGGTCGGCGAGGTGCTGGCCAGCGCCGACTACCGCGACAAGGTCGCGGCGGCCGGCTACGTGCCGGCGCCGCCGCAGGCCGGCGGCCAGTTCCGCGACTTCGTCAACGCCGAGACCCGGCGCTGGGCGGTGCTGGTCAAGGACAGCGGCGCCAGCATGGAGTGAGCGCGGCGCGGCGTCAGTGGCCCGCGGCCTTGATCTCGGCCTGCATGATCGCGACCGCTTCGCGCTGGCGCGGGATCGACATCCGGTCCAGCGGCGCGGTCACGCTCATGGCGGCCTGCCCGAGGCCGCCCGAGGCCTTCATCGGCACGCCCACGGCCAGGATGCCCTTGAGCGAGTAGTTGCCGACCACGGCGTAGCCGCGCTCGCGGCAGTTCTCTACCAGGCGGCGCACGGTGGAGACATGGAGGTTGCCGTAGTTCAGGTAGGCCTCGGTGTTGGCCTTGAGCAGCGCCGTCACCTGGCGCGCGCCCATCGTGGAAAGCAGGGCCACGCCGGCCGCGCCGACGCCCAGCGGCTGGCGCCCGCCGACCGGCAGCGACAGGATCTGGATCGGGTAGGTGCCGATCTCGCGATGCAGGCAGAGCAGGTCGTTGTCCTTCTGGCGCACCAGGAACACGGCGTTGCCGGTGCGCTGCGCGATGCGGCGCATCACCGGCTCCATCTGGCGCACGAACGCGCCCCAGCGGTCGTCGGGATTGTCGACGGCGGCCGCCAGCGTGAACGACTTGCCGTCCGCCTCGCGCGCCACGAAGCCTTCGGCCTCGAGGATCTCGAGCAGGCGGTACACGGTGGGGCGCGGGATGCCGGTGAGCGCGGCGAGCTCGGCCGCGCGCAGCGCCGCGGCGTCGCGCAGCGCGCGGAGGATGCGCAGGCCGCGGCGCAGGGCGCCGGGTTCCATCGGCTCGGTGGGGGGCGTGTCCGGGGACGTATTCGGGGGCGTGTCCATAGGATGGACATATTAGTGGGCAACGGCGGCGCTGGCAAAGCGCGCCGCTGCCGGTAGCAGCGCCGGCCCCGCCGCGGGGCCACGGCGATTTCCCTTCGTGAATTTCTGAACAAGGAGCAGGCAATGACCAACCCAAGCGCAGGCGCCCGGCTGCGGGCACTGATCCAGCGCGGCAGCATCGCCGTCGCGCCCGGCTGCTACGACGGCCTCACCGCGCGCCTGGTCGAGCAGGCCGGGTTCGAGGCGGCCTACATGTCCGGCCTGTGCGTGGCCGCCACGCTGGGCGAGCCGGACGTCGGCGCGATCAGCGTGGACGCGATGGTCGAGCGGGCCCGGATCATCGCGCAGTCCACCTCGCTGCCGCTGATCGTCGACGCCGACAGCGGCTACGGCGGCGCCTACAACGTGTTCCGCGCCACGCGCGCGTTCGAGGCGGCCGGCGCGGCGGCGCTCCATCTCGAAGACCAGCCGTTCCCGAAGAAATGCGCGGCGATGCCGGGCAAGACGCTGGTCGGCGCCGCCGAGATGGTGGCGCGCATCCGCGTGGCGCTGGAAGCGCGCACCGACCCCGATTTCATGATCATCGCGCGCACCGATGCGTTCGCGGTCGAAGGCCTCGACGCGGCCATCGCGCGCGCGCAGGTCTACGAGCAGGCCGGCGCCGACGCCACCATCATCATGTCGGTGGCCGCCGAGGCCGACATGGCGCGCATCACCGCGAGCCTGAAGAAGCCGACCATCGTCATGATGGTGGAGAACCTGCGCCCGCTGGTGCCGGCCGCGCGGCTGCAGGCGATCGGCTATCCGCTGGTGGTCTATCCGGTGTCGCTGCTGCAGGGGCAGGTGCACGCGCAGGCTCGCATGCTGGCCGCGCTGCGCGAGGACGGCAGCACCGCCGCGAGCGCGGCCGCGGCGGTCACGCTGGGCGACATCGCCGGCCATCTCGACCTGCCGCGCGCCAGCCGCGTGGATGCGGACTACGCGCGGTACTTGGCGCAGGCCCGCGACGGAGTCGCCGCGCAATGAGCCGCCCGTCGCTGACCGTGGCCGAGAAGATCCTGGCGCGCGCCGCCGGCCTCGGCGCCGTGCGCGCCGGCGACGTGGTGTGGGCGGTGCCCGACCTGATCGTCGCCCACGACCTCAACTACCACCGCCACCGCAAGATGCTGGACGGGCTCGGCTACGCGAACCTGGCCGCGCCCGGGAAGGTCTTCGTCACCATCGACCACACCACCAACTCGGCCGCGCCCGGGCACCTGGAAGCGCACGCCTTCATGCGCGGCGATGCGCGCGCGCAGGGCGTGGGCTGGTTCCTCGACACCGGCCGGCACGGCATCAGCCACAACGCGCCGCTGGACTTCGGCATCGTCAGGCCCGGCATGCTGGTGGTGGCCGCCGACACGCGCGCGCCGGCGCTCGGCTGCGCCGGCGCGCTCGGCGTGGCGCTGGGGCTGAGCGTCACGCTGGCACTGGCCACCGGCAAGGTGTGGCTGCGCGTGCCCGAGACCATCCGCGTGCGCCTGTCGGGGCCGGTGCGCGCCGGCGTGATGAGCCGCGACGTGGGCCAGTGGGTGGCGGCGGCCATCGGCGCGGAGCGCGGCGACTACCGCTGCATCGAGTTCCACGGCAGCTACGTCGACGCGCTCGGCGAGGACGAACGCCACACGCTGTGCAACGCGATGGTGGACATCGGCGTCAAGGCCGCGGTGTGCCCGGCCACCGATGCGCACGGCGTGCGCTGGGCCAGCGATCCCGGCGCGCGCTTCGCCGAGGACATCGCCTTCGACGTCTCCGGGCTGGACCTGCAGGTGTGCCTGCCGCCCGACCCGCAGCACACCGTGCCGCTGGCGCGGGCGGCCGGCGTGCCGATCACCTCGGCCTTCATCGGCTCGTGCATCGGCGGCAAGATGGAAGACCTGCGCGCGGCGGCGGCGGTGCTGGCCGGGCGGCGCGTGCATGCGGGCGTGCGGCTGACCGTGATCGCCGCGACCCAGGCGATCTACCAGCAGGCCATGCGCGAGGGGCTGCTGGCCATTCTCTCGGCGGCCGGCGCGGAGATCTCCGCCGGCATCTGCGGGCCGTGCTACGGCACCTACGCGCCGCTCGGCGACAACGACGTTTCCATCTGCACCGCCACGCGCAACGACCACGGCCGGCTCGGCAGCGAGCGCGCGCCGGTGTACCTCGCCAACGCCGCGGTGGTGGCGGCATCCGCCGTGATGGGCCGCATCGCGGCGCCGGCCGAACTGACCCGGGAGGCAGCATGACCACGACATCCGGCGGCACGCTGGTGCAGCGCGGCCGCGTATGGCGCTTCGGCGACGACGTGCTCAACGACGGCCAGATCATGGACATCGAGATGACGCGCCAGGTGGTGTACGACCCGGCGCGGCTGGCGCCGCTGGCCATGTGCGGGCTCGACAAGGACTTCGCCGGGCTGGCGCGGCATGGCGATTTCGTGGTGGCCGGGCGCAACTTCGGCAAGGGGCCGATGCACATCCAGGGGCCGCTCGCGCTGGGCGCGCTCGGCGTCTCGGTGCTGGCCGAGTCGATGGCGCGCTCGTTCTTCCGGCTGGCCGTGTCGGTGGGCCTGAAAACGCTGCCGTTCGCAGCCGGCATCACGGCCTTCGCCGGGCAGGGCGACGACATCGAGGTCGATTTCATCAGCGGCGAAGTGCTCAACCACACACGCGGCACGCGCGGCGGCTTCGGCGCCATGTCGCCGGCGCTGGTGGAGATCGTGCGCGCCGGCGGCGAGCAGGCCTGGCTGAAGGCGCAGGCGGGCGCCTGAACGCGCGGGCCGGCGGCGTTCCGGGGGGCGGCGTAGCGCCGCCGCCACCCCGGCTGGTTTCCAATTGTTACATCGCGGAACGAAGGGTCCCGGCCCCCGGTCTTCTTCCTTTAGGCGCGAAGCCGCAAGCCCGTTTCGAAGGCACGCCGGCCGCGCGGGAGGAATCTGCCGTGTCCCTGGATATAGAACTGATCCGCCAGTTTTTGCTGGCCCATGCCGAAACCATCCTGACCTGGCTGGTGGCCGGGCTGGCGATGATGTTGCTGGCGCGTTTCGAGCTGCGGCGCGCGGTGCGCCGCTCGGCCATCGCCATGTCCGAGTCGGTGGCCACCACGGTGGCGGCCTGCGTGCCGGAGATCGCGCATGCCGCGCAGAGCGGCGGTGCGGGCGCGGCACCCCAGCCCGAGCCGGTGGAGCTGCAGCGCGCCGAGGCGCTGCGCCGGGTCGCGCTCGATACCGTCGGCACCGTGATGGCGCGCGGGCGCTGGCTGGAAGACCTGGGCAACCTGCGCGTGGCCGACGACGCGCTGCTGCCGGGCGGCCGGGCCGGCGGCGCCGATCCGCTGCTGGTGGTGGCGCCGCAGCCGGTGGTGCAGGCCTACCTGGCGGCGCAGCGCAGCTTCGAGGAGCATGCCGCGCAACTGCGCGACGAGCGCCGCGAGGCCATGCGGCTGGCCGACGCGCTGCAGGCGCTGGCCGACGAGGCCGCCCACGTCGAGCAGGAAACCACCAGCATCGTGATGCGCTTCGAGCAGGCCAACGCGCAGGCCGGGCAGGGCGTGGAGCCCGGCGACTACCACCGCTTCCTGATCCAGAAGTACAACGCGCTGGGCGTGCGCGAGAAGGAGATCGGGCAGGAACGCACGCAGCTGCAGGCGCAGGCGCGGCAGGCCGCCGACCGCCTCGCCGCGCATGCCAACGCGGCCTCGCGCGACTACACGCAGGCGCTCACGCCGCTGATGCAGCAGCTGCGCGCGGCGTGGGGCCACGGCGACTCGCCGGGCGTGTTCGAGACCTGGCTGCGCGAGGCGCCGGCCCAACCATCCGCCGAGCCGCCGTCCCAGTCCAGCGTGCACGCCGCCTGAGTACCGGGTGGGGCCGCGCCGAAGCCTTCCGTGAACCACGGCGCCACCGTGTTTTCCCGTGGCGGCTGCGTCCATCTGCGGTAAGCTTGGGGTCGTTGCCCGCCCCCATCCCATGCCCTACAAGATTCCTCAATCCGTGCTGGTCGTGATCCATACGCCGGACCTGCAAGTGCTGTTGCTGGAGCGCGCCGACCGGCCCGGTTACTGGCAGTCCGTCACCGGCAGCCTGGATGCGCCCGACGAGCCGCTGGCCATGACCGCCGCGCGCGAGGTGGCCGAGGAAACCGGCCTCGTCGCCGCCGAGCACCGGCTCGAAGACTGGCAACACACCCTCGACTACGAAATCTACCCGCAGTGGCGCCACCGCTACGCCCCCGGCGTGACGCGCAACACCGAGCACTGGTTCGGCCTGCGCGTGGCGCGCCCGGTGCCGGTGACGCTGGCGCCGCGCGAACACCTGCAATGGCAGTGGCTGCCGTGGCGCGAAGCCGCCGCGCGCTGCTTTTCGAGCAGCAACGCGCAAGCCGTGCTGCAACTGGACTGGCGCGTGCAGGGCCTGCGCGCGCCGCGTGGAGCCGATTCATGAGATTGCGTGTGGTCACCTACAACATCCACAAGGGCGTGACCGGCATCGCGCGCAAGCCGCGCATCCAGAACGTGCGCACCGGCCTGCATACGGTCGATGCCGACATCGTGTTCCTGCAGGAAGTGCAGGACCGCAACGACCGCCTGGTGGCCGCCGAGCTGTTCGACGCCGACCACACCCAGCTCAACTACCTCGCCACCGACGCCTATCCGCACTCGGTGTACGGGCGCAACGCGGTGTACGACCACGGCCACCACGGCAACGCGATCCTGTCGCGCCACCCGATCCTGATGTCGGAGAACCTCGACATCTCCGACCACCGCTTCGAGCAGCGCGGCCTGCTGCACGCGGTGGCGGACATGAACGGCACCGAGGCGCACCTGATCTGCGTGCACTTCGGCCTGTTCGCGCGCAGCCGCGCGCGCCAGGCCGAGGCGCTGGTCAAGCGCGTGCGCGACGTGGTGCCGGCCGAGGCGCCGCTGGTCATCGCCGGCGACTTCAACGACTGGAACCACCGGCTGGACAACCTGATCTGCTCCACGCTGGGCGCCACCGAGGTGTCCCACGCCGGCGGCGCGCGCCTGCACACGTTCCCGAGCCACATGCCGTGGTGGCAGCTCGACCGCATCTACGTGCGCGGCTTCGAGATCGAGCGCGCCAGCGCGCTGACCGGGCGCGACTGGGCGCAGCGCTCCGACCACGTGCCGCTGATGGCGGAGCTGGCCCGCATCGCGGTGCCGGAGCGGCCGCTCGCGCGCACCGACGGCGGCGGCGCCTGACGGCGCGCGAGGCCGCCGTTCGTTTTTTCCCGGGAAGCGCGTTGCCCTGTCGTGGTGCCGCAGGCGGTTCAGGCCGCGGCGGCCAGGCTTATTGCGCCTGGCGAGTCCCGCAGTCCGGGCTGGCCTGCGCGAGCACCAGCGCGGCGATGGCGTCCAGGTCGGCCAGGTCCAGCACCGGCAGCGCGGTGGCCGCCGCCACTGTCCGCGGGTCGTCGGTGGCCACGGCCACCACGCCGGGCAGGCCGGCCCACAGCGGCGGGCGGCCCAGCGCGGGGCGGTAGACCTCCAGCTTGGGGAAGCTGCTGCGCTTGTAGCCTTCCACCAGCACCAGGTCGGTGGCGGCGGGCAGCACGGCGAGCGCGTCGGCCAGTTCGGGCGAGGGTTCGGTTTCCGGGTAGTGGCGCATCAGCGTCAGGTGGCGCGCCCCGACCAGCACCACGTTGGCGCAGCCGGCCTCGCGCATGCGCCAGGAATCCTTGCCGGGCGTGTCGGGGTCGAAGCCGTGGTGGGTATGCTTGACGCCGGCCACGCGCAGGCCGGCGGCAACGAAATGCGGGATCAGCCGGTCCAGCAGCGTGGTCTTGCCGCTGCCGGACGAGCCGGAAATGCCGAAAACCTTCACGATATGGGGGCGCGTGGCGGGATAAAGCGCCGAAGATAGCAGAGAACGGCGCGCGCGGCGCGGCGCGTGCGCGGCGCGGAACATGCGCATGACACCGGCGTGCCTGATAATGTGCCCCATGCCGCCGCTTTCGCCCCCGCATCCGCACGCCTGCCCGGTGCCGCCGTCCCGCGCCGGCATCGCCGCGCTGCGCGACGACGCCGACGCGGGCGCGCCGCCGCAGGCGCCGCGCCGGGCCGGCCCGCTGCGCTCCGAGTGGCGCCGCGGCAAGCCGCTCGGCGGCAATGCCGTGCGGCTGCTGCGCGGCGGCGCCGAGTTCTTCCCGGCGCTGATCGCCGCCATCGACCGCGCGGTGTTCTCGGTCTCGCTGGAAACCTATATCTACGCCGACGACGAGGTCGGCGCGGCCGTGACCGGCGCGCTGGTGCGCGCGGCCGCGCGCGGCGTGACCGTGCGGCTGGTGGTGGACGGCTTCGGCGCCGGCGACATGCCGGCCGCGCTGGCCGCGCGCCTGCGCGACGGCGGCGTGGCGCTCAAGGTGTTCCGCCCGCTGCGCGGCTTTCGCCTGGCGCGGCGCAACCTGCGCCGGCTGCACCGCAAGCTTGCCGTGATCGACCAGCAGGTCGGCTTCGTCGGCGGCATCAACATCATCGACGACCACAACCACGGCCCGTTCGAGAGCGCCGGCCTGGGCCCGCGCTACGACTTCGCCGTGGAGGTGCGCGGCCCGCTGGTCGGCCAGATCGCGCTGAGCGCGGAGCGCCTGTGGTGGCAGCTCACGCTGCGCGGCGAGATGCGCAGCGTCGGCCTGGCCGGGGTGGCGGCCGAATTCCCGCTCATCACCGACCTGCCGCTGCCGCGCCAGGACGCGGCCGGCGGCATGCGCGCCGCGCTGCTGCTGCGCGACAACCTGCGCAACCGCCGCGCCATCGAGCGCCAGTACCTGCAGGCGCTGGGCAGCGCGCGGCGCGAGGTCATCATCGCCAATGCGTATTTCCTGCCCGGCTACAAGATGCGCCGCGCGCTGCTGGCCTGCCGCGAGCGCGGCGTGCGGGTGCGCCTGCTGCTGCAGGGCATGGTCGAGTACCGGCTCCAGCACTACGCCACGCATGCGCTCTACGCCACCCTGCTGGCCGCGGGCGTGGAGATCTACGAATATGCCGACAGCTTCCTGCACGCCAAGGTGGCGGTGGTGGACGATGCCTGGGCCACGGTCGGCTCCAGTAATATGGATCCCTTCAGCCTGCTGCTCGCGCGCGAGGCCAACGTCGCGGTCTACGACGCCGGTTTCTGCGCCGGCCTGCGCCAGGAGCTGGAGCGCGCCATCGCCACGCGCAGCAGCGAGGTCAAGGCCGCCACCCACGCGCGCCGCTCCGCGCTGCGCCGCCTGGGTAGCTGGGCGGCGTACATGGTGCTGCGCATCGGCGTGGTGGTGGCGGGGGTGACGGGGCGCTACTGACGCGGCCGGCCAGCCGCCTGCTGCTCTGCGGTGGCGGCGGCGCAGCGAAGCGCGGGCGCGGCGCCGCGTCGCCATGCCCCGGCTTGTTGCGCCGCACCGAACCCGGCCGCTGCGTTTAGAAACGCCGGTCTAATTAAATGCTTGCCGCCGCGGGGCGCCATCACAATAATCTGAACGACCGTTCTTTTTTGCCTTAGACTGCGTGCATTCGCGTCTGCCGGGCAGCGTCTTTCAGGGCCGCCGGGCAGCGTAAATCAGCATTACGTCAGGGTCATTGCGCGGCCGCGAACAGGAATCGCGCCGCCAAGAACGGAGAAAAATCATGCGACACCAGTCTGCCCGTCTCGAATCCGCCGCTTCCGCGTCCCCCGCGCCCATGCGCAAGGGGGAAATGACGCGCGTGGCGATTCTGGATGCCGCGCTGGAACTGTCGTCCCGCGACGGGCTCGAGGGTTTGACCATCGGGCTGCTCGCGGAACGCATGCAGATGAGCAAGAGCGGCGTGTTCGCGCATTTCGGTTCGCGCGAGGACCTGCAGGTGGAAGTGGTGCGCGAGTATCACCGGCGTTTCGAGCAGGAGGTGTTCTACCCCTCGCTGCACGAGCCGCGCGGGCTGCCCCGGCTGCAATCCATGGTGCGGCGCTGGATGGAAAAACGCATCCAGGAAGTGACCACGGGCTGCATCTACATCAGCGGGGCGGTGGAATACGACGACCGCGCGGAAAGCCCGGTGCGTGACGAGCTGGTCAAGAGCGTCACCATCTGGCGCGCCGCGCTCACGCGCGCCATCGACCAGGCCAAGGAAGAGGGGCACCTGCGCGCGGACTGCGATCCGCGCCTGATGCTGTTCGAGATGTACAGCCTTGAGCTAGGCTTGCATCATGACGCCCGCTTCCTGCGCCTGCCCGCCAGCGCCGAGCTTGCGATGGTCGCGCTCAACAAGTTGATCCAGTCTTACCGAACCTGACGCCGCGTGGCGTTCCGTGCCGGGATCGTGCACGGGCGGCGTGGCGGCTTTACAGATACCTCCAAGGAGTCTTTGATGGGCCAGTACACCGCACCGTTGCGCGACATGCAGTTCGTGCTCCATGAATTGCTCGGCGTGGAAGCCGAACTCAAGGCGCTGCCGAAGCACGCCGACGTCGACGCGGAGACCATCAACCAGGTGCTCGAGGAGGCCGGCAAGTTCTGCTCCGAAGTGGTGTTCCCGCTCAACCAGAGCGGCGACCGCGAAGGCTGCACCTATGTCGGCGACGGCGTGGTGACGGCGCCCAAGGGCTTCAGGGAAGCCTACCGCCAGTACGTGGAAGCCGGCTGGCCGGCGCTGGGCTGCGACCCCGAATACGGCGGCCAGGGCCTGCCCATCCTGGTCAACAACGCGCTGTTCGAGATGCTGAACTCGGCCAGCCAGGCGTGGACCATGTACCCCGGCCTGTCGCACGGCGCCTACGAGGCGCTGCACGCGCACGGCACGCCCGAACTGCAGCAGACCTACCTGCCCAAGCTGGTGTCCGGCGAGTGGACCGGCACCATGTGCCTGACCGAGCCGCACTGCGGCACCGACCTCGGCATCCTGCGCAGCAAGGCCGAGCCGCAGGCCGACGGCGCATACCGCATCACCGGCACCAAGATCTTCATCTCGGCCGGCGAGCACGACCTCTCCGACAACATCATCCACCTGGTGCTGGCGCGCCTGCCGGACGCGCCGCAGGGCACCAAGGGCATCTCGCTGTTCGTGGTGCCCAAGTTCATCCCGGACGCGGCCGGCAACCCCGGCGAGCGCAACGGCATCAAGTGCGGCTCGATCGAGCACAAGATGGGCATCCACGGCAACGCCACCTGCGTGATGAACCTGGACGGCGCGCGCGGCTGGATGGTGGGCGAGCCCAACAAGGGCCTCAACGCCATGTTCGTGATGATGAACGCGGCGCGCCTGGGCGTGGGCATGCAGGGCCTGGGCCTGACCGAGGTGGCGTACCAGAACTCGCTGGCCTACGCCAAGGACCGCCTGCAGATGCGCGCGCTGACCGGCCCCAAGGCGCCGGACAAGCCGGCCGATCCGATCATCGTGCACCCGGACGTGCGCCGCATGCTGCTGACGCAGAAGGCCTACGCCGAAGGCGGCCGCGCGTTCAGCTACTGGACCGCGCTGCAGATCGACCGCGAGCTGTCGCACCCGGACGAAACCGTGCGCAAGGAGGCCGGCGACCTGGTGGCGCTGCTCACGCCGGTGATCAAGGCGTTCCTGACCGACAACGCCTTCACCGCCACCAACGAAGGCATGCAGGTGTTCGGCGGCCACGGCTACATCGCCGAGTGGGGCATGGAGCAGTACGTGCGCGACGCCCGCATCAACATGATCTACGAAGGCACCAACACCATCCAGGCGCTGGACCTGCTGGGCCGCAAGATCCTCGGCGACATGGGCGCCAAGCTCAAGGCCTTCGGCAAGATCGTGCAGGAATTCGTCGAGCAGGAGGGCACCAATGAAGCCATGCAGGAGTTCGTCAACCCGCTGGCCGACCTGGGCGACAAGGTGCAGAAGCTGACCATGGAAATCGGCATGAAGGCGATGGCCAACCCCGACGAGGTCGGCGCCGCTGCGGTGCCTTACCTGCGTGTGGTGGGCCACCTGGTGTTCTCGTACTTCTGGGCGCGCATGGCCCGCATCGCGCTGGACAAGGAAGCCGGCGGCGACAAGTTCTACGCCAGCAAGCTGGCCACGGCCCGCTTCTACTTCGCCCGGCTGCTGCCGGAGACCGCCGCCGAGATCCGCAAGGCGCGCGCCGGCTCGGCCAGCCTGATGGCGCTGGACGCGGATCTGTTCTGATCTTCGCGGTTGCCATTGCGCGTGCGCTTCCGGCGATGCGGCAGGTTGGCTCCCCTCTCCCATGCAATGGGAGAGGGGCCGGGGGAGAGGGCCGGCGGTTCGACAGGCGACGTCGCCTGAACGAGCGCCCGCCCTCTCCCCCAACCCCTCTCCCGCAAGCGGGAGAGGGGAGCCAGCCGCCAGCATGACCGGACGCACGCGGGCAACCCCTTCTCTTCTCAACGCTCACTTCTCCTAGGAGCGCGCATGTCCAATTTCATCGTCAAGAAGGTCGCCGTGCTGGGTGCCGGCGTCATGGGGGCGCAGATCGCGGCGCATCTCGTCAACGCCCGCGTGCCGGTGGTGCTGTTCGACCTGCCTGCGAAGGAAGGCCCGAAGAACGGCATTTCGCTCAAGGCCGTCGAGAACCTCAGGAAGCTGTCGCCGGCACCGCTCGGCATCAAGGAAGACGCCGCGCTGATCCGGGTCGCCAACTACGAGGACGACATCGGCCTGCTCAAGGAATGCGACCTCGTGATCGAGGCGATCGCCGAGCGCATGGACTGGAAGCACGACCTGTACAAGAAGGTCGCGCCGCATCTCGCGCCGCACGCGATCTTCGCCACCAATACCTCGGGCCTGTCGATCACCGCGCTGTCGGACGGCTTCGACGCGGACCTCAAGTCGCGCTTCTGCGGCGTGCACTTCTTCAACCCGCCGCGCTACATGCATCTGGTCGAGCTGATCCCGACCGCCGCCACGCAGCCGGCCATCCTGGACCGCCTGGAAACGTTCCTCACTTCCACGCTCGGCAAGGGCGTGGTGCGCGCCAGGGACACGCCCAATTTCATCGCCAACCGCGTCGGCATCTTCTCGATCCTGGCGGTGTTCGCCGAGGCCGAGAAGTACGGCATCCCGTTCGACGTGGTGGACGACCTGACCGGCGCCAAGCTGGGCCGCGCCAAGTCCGCCACCTTCCGCACCGCCGACGTGGTGGGCCTGGACACGATGGCCCACGTCATCAAGACCATGCAGGACACGCTGCAGGACGACCCGTTCGCGCCGGTCTACAAGACGCCGGCCGTGCTCAAGGGGCTGGTGGACGCGGGCGCGCTGGGGCAGAAGACCGGCGCCGGCTTCTACAAGAAGGAAGGCAAGGCCATCAAGGTGCTGGACCCGAAGACCGGCCAGTACGTCGACGCCGGCAAGAAGGCCGACGAGATCGTGGTGCGCATGCTGAAGAAGGAGCCGGCCGAGCGCATCAAGCTGCTGCGCGAGTCAACCAACCCGCAGGCGCAGTTCCTGTGGGCGGTGTTCCGCGACGTGTTCCACTACATCGCCGTGTATCTCGAGCAGATCGCTGGCTCGGCCGCCGACATCGACCTGGCGATCCGCTGGGGCTTCGGCTGGAATTCCGGTCCGTTCGAGGACTGGCAGTCGGCAGGATGGAAGCAGGTGGCCGACTGGGTGAAGGAAGACGTGGATGCGGGCAAGGCGCTGGCGAAGGTCGCGCTGCCGGCATGGGTGTTCTCCGGCCCCGTGGCCGAGGCCCAGGGCGTGCATGGCGCGCAGGGCTCGTGGTCGCCCGCGGCCAACGCCTTCGTCAAGCGAGCCGAGCTGCCTGTCTATCAGCGCCAGGTGTTCCGCGCCGCCCTGAAGGGCACGGCCGCGGCCGATCCGCGCAAGGCCGGCCGCACCGTGGAGGAGAACGACGCGGTGCGCATCTGGGTGAGCGAAGGCCAGGACGACGTGCTGGTGGTCTCGTTCAAGAGCAAGATGAACACCATCGGGCCGGACGTGATCGCCGGCCTCACGCGCGCGGTCGACCTCGCCGAGGCCGGGTACAAGGGCCTGGTGGTGTGGCAGCCGACCTCGCTGCAACTGGGCGCGCCGGGCGGCCCGTTCTCCGCGGGCGCCAACCTGGAAGCCGCGATGCCGGCCTTCATGATGGGCGGCGCCAAGGGGATCGAGCCCTTCGTCAAGACGTTCCAGGACGGCATGATGCGCGTGAAGTACAGCGCCGTGCCGGTGGTGGCGGCGGCGTCCGGCATCGCGCTGGGCGGCGGCTGCGAGCTGATGCTGCATTCGGCGGCGCGCGTGGCCGCGCTGGAGACCTACGTCGGCCTGGTGGAGGTGGGCGTCGGGCTGGTGCCGTCCGGCGGCGGGCTGAAGGAGGCGGTGCTGGCCGCGGCGCGCGCGGCGCAGGCCGCCGGCAGCACCAACTACCTGCAGTTCGTCACCGGCCGCTTCCAGAGCGCGGCCACGGCCAAGGTCTCGGCCTCGGCGCTGGAGGCGCGCGCGATGGGCTACCTGCAGCCGTCGGACGCCATCGTCTTCAACGTGCACGAGCTGCTGCACGTGGCGCAGAACACCGTGCGCGCGCTGGCCGACGCCGGCTACCGCGCGCCGCTGCCGGCGCTGGTGCCGGTGGCGGGCCGCTCGGGCATCGCCACCATCAAGGCGCAGCTGGCCAACATGCGCGACGGCGGCTTCATCTCCGCGCACGACTTCCTGATCGCCAGCCGCATCGCCGAGGTGGTGTGCGGCGGCGACGTGGAGGCCGGCTCGCTGGTCAGCGAGGAATGGCTGCTGGCGCTGGAGCGCCGCGCCTTTGTCGATCTGCTCGGCACGGGCAAGACCCAGGAACGCATCATGGGCATGCTGCAGACCGGCAAGCCGGTGCGCAACTAAGGCAAGCGAGGAACCGACATCATGAAACAACTGCAAGACGCATACATCGTTGCCGCGACCCGCACGCCGATCGGCAAGGCGCCCAAGGGCGCGTTCAGGAACACCCGGCCGGACGACCTGCTGGCCACCATCCTGCGCGCGGCCGTGGCGCAGGTGCCCGGGCTCGATCCCGCGCTGATCGAGGACGCCATCGTCGGCTGCGCGATTCCCGAGGCCCAGCAGGGCCTGAACGTGGCGCGCATCGGCGCGCTGCTGTCGGGCCTGCCGGTCAGCGTGGGCGGCATCACGGTCAACCGCTTCTGCGCCTCGGGCCTGTCGGCGGTGGCGATGGCGGCCGACCGCATCCGCGTGGGCGAGTCCGACGTGATGATCGCCGCCGGCGTGGAGTCGATGAGCATGGTGCCGATGATGGGCAACTCGCCGTCGATGTCGCCGTCGATCTTCGCGCGCGACGAGAACATCGGCATCGCCTACGGCATGGGCCTGACCGCCGAGAAGGTGGCCAGTCAGTGGCAGGTCAGCCGCGAGGACCAGGATGCGTTCTCGCTGGCCTCGCACCAGAAGGCGATCCGCGCGCAGCAGGCCGGCGAGTTCGCCGACGAGATCACGCCGGTGGAGATCGTGGAGAAATTCCCCGACCTCGCCACCGGGCAGGTCGACGTCAAGACGCGCACCATCGCGCTCGACGAAGGCCCGCGCCCGGAGACCTCGCTCGAAGGCCTGGCCCGGCTGCGCCCGGTGTTCGCCAGCAAGGGCAGCGTCACCGCCGGCAACAGCTCGCAGACCTCGGACGGCGCCGGCGCGCTGATCCTGGTCTCGGAGAAGATCCTCAAGCAGTTCAACCTGGTGCCGCTGGCGCGCTTCGTCTCGTTCGCGGTGCGCGGCGTGCCGCCCGAGATCATGGGCATCGGCCCCAAGGAAGCGATTCCGGCCGCGCTCAAGGCGGCGGGCCTGACCCAGGACCGGATCGACTGGATCGAGCTCAACGAAGCCTTCGCCGCGCAGGCGCTGGCGGTGACGCGCGACCTCGGCCTGGACCCGGACAAGGTCAACCGCATGGGCGGCGCCATCGCGCTGGGCCACCCGCTCGGCGCCACCGGCGCGATCCGCTCGGCCACCGTGGTGCACGCGCTGCGCCGCCACGACCTGAAGTACGGCATGGTGACGATGTGCGTGGGCACCGGCATGGGCGCGGCGGGGATTTTCGAGCGCGTCTGAACGCGCCGCAGGCGACGTAGTCGAGACGGGCCACGGAACACGGACTCGCGCCGTGCCGCCGTGGCCCGTCCTGCCATTCTTCCGGCCCGTTGCGCGACCGGGCCGGGCTGGCCAGCAAGGAGCGGACATTCCATGAGCATTCTCACCACCATCGGGCAGGGCATCCTGACCATCGAGTTCGACCGGCTCGACAAGAAGAACGCCATCACCGCGGCGATGTACCAGGCGATGGCCGACGCGCTGCGCGCGGCCGAGACCGACCCGGCCGTGCGCGTGGTGCTGCTGCGCGGCAAGCCCGAGGTCTTCACCGCCGGCAACGATCTAGACGACTTCATGAAGCGCCCGCCCACCGGCGGCGAGGGCGAGCCGCCGGCGCCGGTGTTCCAGTTCCTGCAGCAGATCAGCCAGGCCGGCAAGCCGCTGGTGGCCGCGGTGAGCGGACCGGCGGTCGGCGTGGGCACCACCATGCTGCTGCATTGCGACCTGGTCTACGCCTCCGAGACGGCGCGGCTGTCGCTGCCGTTCGCGCAGCTCGGGCTGTGCCCGGAAGCGGCCTCGAGCCTGTTGCTGCCGCGCCTGCTGGGCTACCAGCGCGCCGCGGAAAAGCTGCTGCTGGGCGAAGCCTTCGGCGCGCACGAAGCGCAGCAGATCGGGCTGGTCACGCGCGTGCTGCCGGTGGCCGAGCTGCACGAGTTCGCGCTGCAGCAGGCGCGCAAGCTGGCCGCGCTGCCGGCCTCGTCGCTGCGCGCGACCAAGCGCCTGATGAAGGGCGGCGACATGGCCGCGGTGCAGGCGCGGATGCAGGAGGAAGGCGAGACGTTCCGGCGCATGCTGCAGGCGCCGGAGGCGAAGGAGGCCTTCACCGCGTTCTTCGAGAAGCGCCGCCCGGATTTCTCGCGCTTCGACTGACGCGTCAGAACGAGTAGACCGCGCTCAGGACGGCGGCGCGGCCGTCGCCGTATTCGAGCGCCGACGAGCGCGAGGCGCTGCCCAGCGACTGCCGCACCCGCTCTACGTAGGCCTTGTTGAACAGGTTGTCGATGTTCAGCTGGAACCGGAGGCGCTTGTTCGGCGCATAGCCGAGCATGGCGTTGTGCACCAAATAGCTGCCGAGCTTGCCGTCGCCGGCCGAGGTCACGTTGCGCCTGCCGACGTAGCGCGCGCCGTAGCCCACGGTCCAGCCGGCCGCAAGCTGGTAGGTGGTCCACAAGCTGAGCGAATGCGCCGGCGTGTTGGCCAGCGCCTTGCCTTCGCGCGCGGGCGCGAGAGGCGACCGGCGCGTCGCGCTGTTCAGGTAGGTGTAGCTGGCCAGCAGGTCCCATTGCGGCGTCAGCTTGCCGGCCGCGCCCAGTTCCACGCCGCGCACGCGCTGCTTGCCCGCCAGCGCGTAGCTGCCGTCGGCCAGCCGTTCGCGCGCATTGTTCTTGTCGACCTGGAACAGCGCCGCGTTCATGCTCAGGCGCCGCGCCAGGAATCCCCATTTGGTGCCGACCTCGAAGGTCCTGTTCTTTTCCGGCGCGAGCGAGGCCGTGTTCTTGTCCACGCCCGAGCCGGTGGTGACGAGATGCTCGGCGGACGGATTGAAGGCGGTGCCATAGGCGGCATAGACGCGGCCGTTGTCCGTGGGCTTGAAGACCACGCCCGCGCGCGTGCTGAGCTGGCGGTCGGCGCTGTCCGCGCGCTCGGTGGGTTTGCCCGCCGGCGTGCTTTGCGAACTGCCGTCCATCCAGTCGTAGCGCATGCCCAGGCTCAGGTCCCAGGCCTTGCCCAGGGCGATGGTGTCGAGCGCGTAGAGCGCCTTCACGTCGAGCCAGGTCCGGTTGTAGCCGCTGTCCTGCCGGTTGGCCGGGCCGCTCCAGAAGCCGGGCGGGTTGCGCAGGTCGTAGCCGCCGGCGGGGTAGTGGCCGGAGAGATTGTAGGAATAGGTGCCGCGCTCGTAGGTCTCGCGCGAGATCTCGAAGCCGCCGACCAGCGTGTGCGCCAGCCCGAAGGTATCGAACCGGCCGGTCAGGTTGGTCTGGTTGATCCACATGGCGGTGGTCGAATCGCGGCCGTAGCCCTGCGGGCCGGCCGGCTTGTAGCGCCCGGGCGGCAGCCCGGTCTGGTCGACGTGCGAGGCCGAGATGACGGTGTCGCGGTGCAGGCGCGAGTAGCGCGTCAGGTTCTGCAGCTTGAGCCTGTCGCTGAACTCGTGTTCGAGCCGGGCGGTGATCGCGTCGGTGGTGATGTCTTCCTTGTCGAGGTTGCGCCAGCCGAAGTAGCCGTGGCGGCCCGCGCCGGCCAGCGGGTGGCCGTTGAGCGCCGGCACGCCGTAGTCGGGCAGGTTGTCGTCGCGCTGGTGGAAGTAGCTCAGGGTCAGCTGCGTGGGCGATCGCAGGCCGAACACGACCGACGGCGCGACGCCCCAGCGGCGCCGGTCGACCGGGCCGCGGCCCGGCACGTCGTTCTCGTGCGCCATCAGGTTCAGGCGCACCGCGGTCGATGCCGCGCCCCACGGCAGCACCTGGTTGGTGTCCAGCGTCAGGCGGCGGAAATTGTCGGTGCCGAGGCCCGCGCCGGCGTGCGTGAAGCTGTCCGCCCCGGGCTGCTTGCTGATCATGTTGATGCTGCCGCCGGTGGTGCCGGCGCCGCCGAACACCGAGTTCGGCCCCTTGATGACCTCGACCGCCTCCAGGTTGAACAGGTCGCTGCGGTTGTTCTGGCCACTGTCGCGCAGGCCGTCGACCTGCATGTTGGCGTTGGCGCTGAAGCCGCGGATGTTGATGCTGTCGCCCGAGCCGCCGCCGCCCTCGCCGGCGTTGAAGGTGATGCCGGAAACGTTGGACAGCACCTGCCGCAGGCTCAGCGCGTTCTGCTCCTCCATCACCTGCCGCGGCACCACCGAGATGGTCTGGGGCGTGTCCAGCAGCGGCATCGCGTACTTGGCCGAGCCCGAGGCGTCCACCTTGGCGCCCGGCAGGAGCGATTCGCGCAGCGTGACCGTTTCCAGCTCGACGTGCCGGCCTCGCCGTTCGCGGTCCTCGGCCAGGACCGGCGCGGCGCAGGCCGCCATCGCCAGCACGGTGCAAGCCAGGGGGCGGCGCGGCGGCAGCGCGACGGATTTTATGTAGCTGCTCATTCTTTGCTCCAGAAACACGGTTGATAATCATTCGCATTTAAGGATCGAAAGACAGGCCGGGGACTCGGAAGCAGCCCAATTCACGGAGGGAAATTTCCGCTTTTCAACCGGAGAGCGTGCACCTGCCGGGTGGCCGGCCGCGCGCCGGCGGCGCTGTCGATGGTGCTGGCGGCGTGCCCGCGGGGATTCCCGCGAGGATTCAGGCGGCGGCCTGGGCGGCAGTCCGGCCGGGGAGGGCGGTCAGATCGCCGGCAGCACGCGCGGCTGCCGGCTGTCGTCGGTCGCCACGTAGGTCAGCGTGGCTTCCGTGACCTTGACGATCTCGTTGCTGTGGCGCATGCGTTGCGCGTAGACCTCCACCGACACCGTGATCGAGGTGCGGCCGGTCTTCTCGATGTCGGCGTAGAAGCTCACCAGGTCGCCGACGAAGACGGGATGCTTGAACAGGAACGAGTTGACCGCCACCGTGGCCACGCGGCCCTGGGCGCGCTCGACCGCGGGGATCGAGCCGGCCAGGTCGACCTGCGCCATGATCCAGCCGCCGAACACGTCGCCGTGCACGTTGGCGTCGGCCGGCATGGGGACGACGCGCAGCGCGGGATATTTGCCGGGCGGCAGGCAGGGGTGGTCGATGGCTTGGGTCATGATGGCTGGGGCAGAAGAGACAGGGTTGGGGCGGCGCCGTGCCGCGGGGCCGGGCGATGCGTGCCGGAGTGCGTTGGCCGCCGTGCGGCGCCGGCATCGCGGCGTGGCCGCGGTCGGGCGGATGCGATGGTGGCGCCGGCCAGCCGGGCCGATCTCTGCCACAATCGCATATTCGCCCGAATTCTAACGTATGCGACGCTATTCCCCGCCGGCCGAGCCGTCCCCCGCCCGGCCCGCTTCCTCCCTGTTCGCCAAGTCCGGCGTGCCACGCAGCGACTGGCAGACCGTGCGCAATCTGCTGCCCTACGTATGGCACTACAAATGGCGCGTGATGCTGGCGCTGGTCTGCCTGGTGGCGGCCAAGGTGGCCAACCTCGGCGTGCCGGTGCTGATGAAGAAGCTGGTGGACAACATGAACGTGCCCGCCGGCAGCGCCGCCGCGCTGCTGGTGGTGCCGGTCGGGCTGATCGTGGCCTATGGCGTGCTGCGGCTGTCCGGTACGCTGTTCACGGAGCTGCGCGAGATATTGTTCGCCAAGGTCACGCAGAGCGCGGTGCGCGAGATCGCGCTGCAGGTGTTCCGCCACCTGCACGCGCTGTCGCTGCGCTTTCACCTGGAGCGGCAGACCGGCGGCATGAGCCGCGACATCGAGCGCGGCACGCGCGGCATCCAGTCGCTGATCTCGTATTCGCTCTACAGCATCCTGCCGACCCTGGTCGAGATGGGGCTGGTGATGGGCTTCTTCATCCTGCACTACGACATCTGGTTCGCCGCCATCACCGGCTGCGCGCTGGTGAGCTACATCGTCTTCACCATCGTGGTGACGGAGTGGCGCACGCACTTCCGCCGCAGGATGAACGAGCTGGATTCGCGCGCCAACCAGAAGGCGATCGACTCGCTGCTCAACTTCGAGACCGTCAAGTACTTCGGCAACGAGGAATACGAGGCGCGCCGCTACGACGAGAACCTGCTGACCTACCGCTCGGCGGCGATCCGCTCGCAGAACTCGCTGTCCTTCCTCAACTTCGGCCAGCAGGCCATCATCGCCACCGGGCTGATCCTGATCCTGTGGCGCGCCACCGTGGGCGTGGCCGCGGGCAAGCTCACGCTGGGCGACCTGGTGCTGGTCAATACGCTGATGATCCAGCTCTACATCCCGCTGAACTTCCTCGGCGTGATCTACCGCGAGATCAAGCAGGCCACCACCGACATGGACCGCATGTTCGTGCTGCTGGGCACCAACCGCGAGGTGGCCGACGCGCCGGGCGCGCCGGCGCTGCGCGTGCAGGGCGCGGCGGTGCGCTTCGCCCACGTGGGCTTCGGCTACGAGAGCAACCGCACCATCCTCGACGACGTCGACTTCACCATCGCGGCGGGGACCACCACCGCGGTGGTGGGGCACAGCGGCTCGGGCAAGTCCACGCTGGCGCGGCTGCTGTTCCGCTTCTACGACGTGGGCAGCGGCGCCATCGAGATCGACGGGCAGGACATCCGCGCGGTCACGCAGGACAGCCTGCGCCGCGCCATCGGCATCGTGCCGCAGGACACCGTGCTGTTCAACGACAGCATCTACTACAACATCGCCTACGGCCGGCCCGAAGCCAGCCACGAGGAAGTCATCGCGGCCGCGCGCGCGGCGCAGATCGACACCTTCATCCGCGAGCTGCCGCAAGGCTACGACACGCCCGTGGGCGAGCGCGGCCTCAAGCTCTCGGGCGGCGAGAAGCAGCGCGTGGCGATCGCGCGCACGCTGCTCAAGAACCCGCCCATCCTGGTGTTCGACGAAGCCACCTCGGCGCTCGACTCGCGCACCGAACAGGCCATCCAGGCCGAGCTGATCCGCCTGGCGCAGAACCGCACCACGCTGCTGATCGCGCACCGGCTCTCGACCGTGGTGCACGCCGACCAGATCCTGGTGATGGACCACGGCCGCGTGGTCGAGCGCGGCACCCATGCCGAGCTGATGCGCATGGATGGCCGCTACGCCGAGATGTGGCGTATCCAGGCGCGCAGCGCCGCGCAGAACGCCACGCCGGTGGAAGACGCGACGCTGGCCGTCGAGGCCGGCGACGCCACGCAGGACGCCTGAACATCTGATTGCCTGAAGCGGCGGCGGGGCGGACACGCCCGGCGCGCGCAATTCGCGCAATTCGCGCAATCCGCGCGCGCGGATTGCCGACAATCCGGCGCGGCAAACGGCGCCGGCGCATCGGCTTGCGCAAGTCCGGTTCGACAAACCGATGCGGGCTCGCCCAGGCCTGGTGCGCCTTCGCATGGCATGCCGCTTGCAGACGGACTCTCCACGAAAACGATCAACAGGAGAGAGAGTCCATGCCGCAATCCCGTGCCGCCAACCCGATCGAAGTCATTGCCGCCGCCACCGCCGCGCCGGCCGCGTCCGCCGCGCCAACGCTGGGCCGCCGCATGCTGCGGCTCGGCATGGCGCTCGGCACCGCGCTGGTGCTGTCGACGCAATTCGCCGGCCACGCGCATGCCCAGACCAAGGTCCGCTTCCAGCTCGACTGGCGTTTCGAGGGGCCGTCCGCGCTGTTCCTGCTGGGCGAGCAGAAGGGCTACTTCAAGGCCGAGAAGCTCGACGTGTCGATCGACGCCGGCAACGGCTCGGGCAACGTGGTCAACCGCGTAGCCTCCGGCACCTACGACATGGGCTTCGCCGACCTGGCCTCGGTGATGGAGTTCTACGGCAACAACCCGGACGCGCGCAACAAGCCGGTGGCCGTGATGATGGTCTACAACAACACGCCGGCGGCCGTGCTGGCGCTGAAGAAGTCCGGCATCAAGGCGCCGCGCGACCTGGCCGGCAAGAAGCTCGGCGCGCCGGTGTTCGACGCCGGGCGCCGCGCCTTCCCGATCTTCGCCAGGGCCAACGGGCTGCAGGCGGCGAGTTTCAACTGGCAGGCGATGGATCCGGCCCTGCGCGAGACCATGCTCGCGCGCGGCGACCTCGACGCCATCACCGGCTTCTCGTTCACCTCCATCCTCAACCTCAATGCGCGCGGCGTGAAGGACGAGGACATCGTGGTGCTGCCGTATCCGCAGTACGGCGTGAAGCTGTACGGCAACGCGGTGATCGCCTCGGAGGAATTCATCAAGAAGAACCCGGAAGCCGTGAAGGCCTTCCTGCGCGCGTTCGCCAGGTCCGCGCGCGACGTGATCGCCCGGCCCGAGGACGGCGTCAAGGCGGTCAAGGCGCGCGACGGCATCATCGACGAAAAGCTCGAGGTCCGGCGCCTGAAGCTGGCGCTGGACAGCGTGGTCAAGTCGCCCGACGCGCGCGCCGAGGGCTTCGGCCGCGTCAGCAAGCCGCGCCTGTCGCTGATGGCGTCGCAGGTGGCCGACGCGTTCGGCACCAAAGGCCGCATCGATCCCGACGCGCTGTGGACCGATGCCTACCTGCCCTCGGCCGCCGAACTGGACGTGCTGCGATGACGGCCGGACACGCATCGCCGCGCGCGCTGGCGCCGGCCGAACCCGCGGAACCGGCGGAACCGGCGGACAGGCCCTTCGTCGAGTTCAACCGCGTGTGGCTGGCCTATAACGACGAGCTGGCCCGCAAGGGCGAGTTCGCCGTCGAGGACATCTCGCTGCAGGTCGAGCCCGGCGAGTTCATCGCCATCGTCGGGCCTTCTGGCTGCGGCAAGTCCACCTTCATGAAGCTGGCCACCGGCCTGCGGCCGGCCACGCGCGGCGTGGTCAGGATCGCCGGCCGGAAGGTGAGCGGGCCGCTCAACATGGTCGGCATGGCGTTCCAGGCGCCGACGCTGCTGCCGTGGCGCACCACGCTGCAGAACGTGATGCTGCCGCTGGAGATCGTCGAGCCCTACCGCGCCACGCTGCGCGAAAAGCGCGAGGAATACACGGCGCGCGCGCGCGACCTGCTGCGCACGGTGGGGCTGGCCGGCTACGAGGACAAGTATCCGTGGCAGCTTTCCGGCGGCATGCAGCAGCGCGCCTCGATCTGCCGCGCGCTGATCCACGAGCCGCGCATGCTGCTGCTCGACGAGCCGTTTGGCGCGCTCGACGCCTTCACGCGCGAGGAGCTGTGGTGCGTGCTGCGCGACCTGTGGCAGGCGCGGCGCTTCAACGTGATCCTGGTCACGCACGACCTGCGCGAGGCGGTGTTCCTGGCCGACACCGTGTACGTGATGAGCCAGCGCCCCGGGCGCATCCTCACGCGCAAGGAGATCGGCCTGCCGCGCCCGCGCGACCTCGACCTGACCTATACCGAACCCTTCGCCGATCTGGTCCACGCGCTGCGCGAGAAGATCGGCCACGTGAGGCAGCACTGACCATGAGCACCTTCTCTTCCCCGATGAGCGCCGCGCGGCAGCGCCGCGTGCAGCGCGTGGCGCCGTGGCTGCTGCTGGCCGCGGTCCTGGCGCTGTGGCAGGGCGCGTGCCTGGCGTTCGACCTGTCGGACTTCATCCTGCCCAGCCCGCGCGCGATCGTCGCCGCGCTGTTCGAATACTGGGACGTGATCGCCGGGCATGCCTGGCGCACCTTCTGGACCACGATGGTCGGCTTCGCCCTGGCCATCGTGGTGGGCGTGGCGCTGGGGCTGGTGATGGGCTCGTCGAAGCTGGCCTACGCCGCGGGCTATCCGCTGATGACGGCGTTCAACGCGCTGCCCAAGGCCGCCTTCGTGCCGATCCTGGTGGTGTGGTTCGGCCTCGGCGCCGGCCCGGCCATCCTGACCGCGTTCCTGATCTCGTTCTTCCCGATCATGGTCAACATCGCCACCGGCCTGGCCACGCTCGAGCCCGAGCTGGAGGACGTGCTGCGCGTGCTTGGCGCAAAGCGCACCGACGTGCTGCTCAAGATCGGCCTGCCGCGCTCGATGCCGTTCTTCTTCGCCTCGCTCAAGGTGGCCATCACGCTGGCCTTCGTCGGCACCACCGTGTCGGAGATGAACGCCGCCAACGAAGGCATCGGCTACCTGCTGGTGTCGGCCGGCTCGGCCATGAAGATGCCGCTGGCCTTCGCCGGGCTGGTGGTGATCGCCGTGATGGCGATGGTGATGTACGAGTTCTTCGCGGTGGTGGAGCGGCGGATGACGGGGTGGGCCAATCGCGGGTGAGGCGATGGGGCGATGCGGCGCCTGACGTGGCCGAGGCGGCGTCCGGGGTTTGCTCCCTCTCCCGCTCGCGGGAGAGGGAGGACGCCTTGCCTGGGCCAGCTCGCGCGGCGCTGGCGCATCCTTTCGGCTTCGCTGGATGGCGCGGAGATCTAGTCGGCGTAATCCAGCGGCAGCGCGGTGGTGTACTTGATCTGCTCCATCGCGAAGCTGGAGCTGACGTCGGCCAGCTCCGCGCCCTGGATCAGCTTCTTGTAGACGCGGTCGTAGGCGGCGATGTCCGGCACCACCACGCGCAGCAGGTAGTCGGTGTCTCCCGCCATGCGGTAGAACTCGGTGACTTCGGGGATCGAGGCGACCAGCTCGTGAAAGGTCTTGAGCCACCTGGCGCTGTGCTGGTTGGTGCGGACCGAGACGAACACGGTCACGCCCACGTTGAGCAGGGCCGGGTCGAGCAGCGCCACGCGCTTGCGGATCACGCCGCTTTCCTCCAGCTTCTGCACGCGCCGCCAGCACGGCGTGGAGGTCAGGCCGACGCGCTCGCCGAGTTCGGCCACCGGCACGGTGGCGTCTTCCTGCAGGGCGGCGAGTATCTGGCGGTCGTAGCGGTCCATGTTCGGGCGGTGTTTCCTGGCATGCAGCGTGACAGGTGCCCGGCCGCGCGCCGGCCCGGAATCAGGCCGCGTCGACCAGCAGGTTCACACCGCTGCCGATGTGTTCCTGGTCCACCCCGTAGATGTGCAGCGACACGGCTACCTCGGTGCCGTCGTTGCCGAGCGCGTGGATGTGGCGCAGGCCGGCCGGCACGCTGAAGGTGTCGCCCGCCGCGCGCGGCATTTCGCCGCACAGCCGCGCGCGCCGCGCCTGCGCGTCCCAGCGGTAGTGGCGCTCGTGCAGCGTGCCTTGCAGCACGCGGTAGGCGCACCAGGTCTGGTGGCCGTGCACCGGGCTGTGCTGGCCGGGCCGCCACACCAGCAGCATGGCCGCGTAGCGCGCCAGCGGGTCGGCGTGCACCAGGTGGCGCACATAGCCGTGCGGCGAGCCGGCGCGCAGCGGTTCGGGCAGCAGCGCCAGCAGCGCGGCGGCGTCCGGCAGGCTGTCCTCGATGCCCTGCGCCACCAGGCGCGCGCTGGCCGCGAACGCCGAGGACATGCCCGCGGACAGCGGAGCGAACAGGCCGGGATGCGGGGTCTGGCGGTGGGCGGCATCGGCCGCGCCGGCTTGCTGGGTGGCCATGTCGGGCTCCTTGTTGGTCTGCGACCATCATAGCGCCGGGCCTTTAGCAAACACGTGCGTCTTGTCGTGCAAATCTGCCTGGAAGTGTAATCTGATTCTACTAAAACGCAAGAAGGTGGAATTGCATTCCCGCGGCCGCGCCGGACGCGGGCAGCCGGTGGATAATGCCGCCTCATGGAAATCAAATGGCTTGAAGACTTCGTCAGCCTGGCCGAGACGCACAGCTTCTCGCGCTCGGCCGAGCAGCGCCACGTGACGCAGCCCGCGTTCTCGCGCCGGATCCAGTCGCTGGAGTCCTGGGTGGGCACGGAGCTGATCGACCGCTCCAGCTATCCAACCAGCCTGACGCCGGCCGGCAAGGTGTTCTACGAGCAGGCGCTGGCGATGCTGGCGCAGGTCAGCGAGACGCGCGCGCTGATGCGCGGCCAGCGCTCGGCCAACGGCCACGTGCTGGAATTCGCGGTGCCGCACACGCTGTCGCTGACCTTCTTCCCGGAATGGCTCAAGGCGGTGGAGCGCGAGATCGGCACGCTGCCGTGCCGGCTGCGCGCGCTCAACGTGCACGACGCGGTGCTGGCGCTGGTCGACGGCGGCTGCGACCTGGTGATGGTCTACCATCACGCGCGCCAGGCCATCCAGCTCGATCCGGCGCACTACGACATGCTGGTGCTGGGCATCGAGCGGCTGTCGCCGTACAGCGTGCCCGACGCCGCCGGCAAGCCGCTGTACCGGCTGCCCGGCACCGACAAGAAGCCGGTGCCGTTCCTCAGCTACACGCCGAACGCGTTCCTCGGGCGCATGGTGGACATGCTGCTGGGCGAGACCGCGGACAAGCTCAAGCTCGACAAATGCTACGAGACGGACATGGCCGAGGCGCTCAAGGTGATGGCGCTGGCCGGGCACGGCATGGCCTTCCTGCCCGAGAGCGCGGTGCGCGACGAGATCGCCCACCACCGGCTGGTGCGGGCGGAGCCGGCGCGCGGGCTGCCGCTGTCGATCGACATGGAGATCCGCCTGTACCGCGAGAAGCCGGGCGAGCAGGCTGGCGAGCGCCGCAGCGCGCAGCTGCGCAACAAGCGCCGGCTGGTGGACCGCGTCTGGAACGCGGTGGCCGCGCGCAGCCTGCCCGCGCCGGGCGCGTGGCAGGCCGGCGCGCCCGCCGGTGCCACGGGAGGCGCCCTCGCGTAGGCGCGCGGCGCCGCGGGCAACGTTATGCGCGGCTTGCATAACATGCGCGGCGGGATGACCAAACGGCATTGGCTTCGGCGGGGCCGCCTCCTCTAAGCTGGCGGCACCTTCACACCGAGACCCAACGATGTCTTCCGCCGTACCCTCATCCGTCCTCTCCAACGCCGCCGCTTCATCCCACACGCTGCCTTCCTACCTCAACCCCGAGGCCCTCGGCCCCTGGGGCACCTACCTGCAGCAGGTCGACCGCGTCACGCCCTACCTGGGCTCGCTGGCCCGCTGGGTCGAGACGCTCAAGCGCCCCAAGCGCGCGCTGATCGTGGACGTGCCCATCGAGATGGACAACGGCACCATCGCCCACTTCGAGGGCTACCGCGTGCAGCACAACCTGTCGCGCGGCCCGGGCAAGGGCGGCGTGCGCTTCCACCAGGACGTGACGCTGTCCGAGGTGATGGCGCTGTCGGCCTGGATGTCGGTCAAGAACGCGGCGGTCAACGTGCCCTACGGCGGCGCCAAGGGCGGCATCCGCGTCGATCCGCGCACCCTCTCGCACGGCGAGCTGGAGCGCATCACGCGCCGCTACACCAGCGAGATCAACATCATCATCGGGCCCAACAAGGACATCCCGGCGCCCGACGTCAACACCAACGCGCAGGTGATGGCGTGGATGATGGACACCTATTCGATGAACTCGGGCAGCACCGCCACCGGCGTGGTGACGGGCAAGCCGATCTCGCTGGGCGGCTCGCTGGGCCGCCACGAGGCCACCGGCCGCGGCGTGTTCGTGGTCGGCTCCGAGGCGGCGCGCAACCTGGGGCTGGAGATCCGCGGCGCCCGCGTGGCGGTGCAGGGCTTCGGCAACGTCGGCGCGGTCGCGGCCAAGCTGTTCCACGAGGCCGGCGCCCGCGTGGTGGCGGTGCAGGACCACCGCACCTCGCTGTACAATCCGGCCGGCCTGGACGTGCCCGCCATGATGGAATATGCGTCGCACAGCGGCACCATCGACGGCTTCCAGGGCGAGACCATCTCCAGCGGGCAGTTCTGGCAGGTCGACTGCGACATCCTGATCCCGGCCGCGCTGGAAGGCCAGATCACCGCGCAGAACGCGCCCCAAATCAAGGCACGGATGGTCATTGAAGGTGCGAACGGCCCGACCACGCCCGAAGCCGACGACATCCTGCGCGAGCGCAACATCCTGGTGGCACCGGATGTGATCGCCAACGCCGGCGGCGTCACGGTTTCGTACTTCGAATGGGTGCAGGATTTCTCCAGCTTCTTCTGGACCGAGGAGGAGATCAACCAGCGCCTGGTACGAATCATGCAAGAGGCTTTCCGTGCGATCTGGCAGATCGCTCAGGAAAACAAGGTTACCTTGCGCACGGCCGCGTTCATCGTGGCCTGCACGCGGATCCTGCAGGCGCGCGAAATGCGCGGCCTCTACCCCTGATGGTCGGGGCGGCTTGCTGCCGCGGCGTCGCCGGAGGGTGATGCTGCATTGCAGCAATCCAGTCGGGTGTCGGTAACGCGGCTGCCGGATGTTCCGGCAGCCGCGTTGTCGTATGGCGTCGCCAGCCGCGCTGACGGGAGCGGCGGCGGCCATGCGGCATGTGACCGTCCGATGACGGCCGCGCGGAAGCCGGTCCGCGGCGCTTTCCGGCGTTCCCCGGTGTTGCCGGGAGGAAACGGCCGGCCGGCAACGGGTCCGTATCCGGGCCGCAACAGGGTGCGATCTCCCCGCAAACCATGCCCATATTGGCTTTGCTAGGGGAAAAACCCGTTGTCTTGAGTGCATGCCTGCGCAATACTATTTCGTCGGCGGGTGGTTTTTTGTTAGAGTCCCGCCTTTCTTCTCTTCATGGTCAAGGAGATGTTATGAATGTTGCCAAGTTGGCTTCCCTGATGATTGCAGCCGGCGTGCTGTGCGGTACCGCGCAAGCCGCCGAGCAACTGACGGGCACGCTGCAGAAGATCAAAGACACCGGTGTGATTACGCTTGGCGTGCGCGAATCGTCGATTCCGTTCAACTACAACCTGGGCGGCGTGCGCCAGGTCGGCTATTCCTACGACATCAACGTCAAGATCGTGGAAGCCATCAAGGACCAACTGAAGCTGCCGAACCTGCAGGTCAAGGAAATCCCGATCACCTCGCAGAACCGCATCACGCTGCTGCAGAACGGCACCATCGACATCGAGTGCGGCTCGACCACCAACAACCTCGAACGTCAGAAGCAGGCATCGTTTACCACCAGCATCTTCATCATCGGCACCCGCATCATGGTGAAGAAGGACGGCGGCATCAAGGACTGGGCCGACCTCAAGGGCAAGAACGTCGTGACCACCGCCGGCACCACGTCCGAGCGCCTGCTGCGCAAGATGAACGATGACCAGAAGCTGGGCATGAACATCATCAGCACCAAGGACCACGGCCAGTCGTTCCTGACGCTGGAATCGGGCCGCGCGGTCGCGTTCATGATGGACGACGCGCTGCTGTACGGCGAGCGCGCCAAGGCCAAGAACCCGGCCGACTGGATCGTGGTGGCCAAGCCGCAATCGCGCGAGTCCTACGGCTGCATGATCCGCAAGGATGACGCACCGTTCAAGAAGCTGTCGGACACCGTCATCACCGGCATGATGAAGGACGGCTCGATCAACACGCTGTACACCAAGTGGTTCCAGCAGCCGGTGCCGCCCAAGGGCCTGAACCTGGACTTCCCGCTGTCCGAAGACATGAAGGCGTTGTTCAAGACGCCGAATGACAAGGCGCTCGACTGATCCTGGGATTCCGGTTGTGCGAAACGGAAGGCATGTCCTTCCGTTTCTTTTTGAGGACTCATCATGAATTACAGCTGGCATTGGGGTGTATTCCTCGAGCAGGCCGCCCAGAACGAGACCTACCTTGACTGGATGATTTCCGGGCTCAAGGTCACGCTGGCGCTCGGGCTCTCGTCATGGATCATCGCCCTGGTCATCGGCTCGGTGCTCGGCGTGCTGCGCACGGTGCCCAACAAGTGGCTGTCCGGCCTTGCCGCGACCTACGTCGAGATCTTCCGCAATATTCCGCTGCTGGTGCAGCTGTTCATCTGGTACTTCGTCATGCCCGAGCTGCTGCCCGGCGGCGAGATGTTCAAGCAGATGAACCCGTTCGCGCAGCAGTTCCTGGCAGCCATGTTCTGCCTGGGCACGTTCACCGCGGCCCGGGTCTGCGAGCAGGTGCGCTCGGGCATCAACTCGCTGCCGCGCGGCCAGCGCAACGCCGGCCTGGCGATGGGCTTCACGCTGGCGCAGACCTACCGCTTCGTGCTGCTGCCGATGTCGTTCCGCGTCATCGTGCCGCCGCTGACCTCCGAGTTCCTGAACATCTTCAAGAACTCCGCGGTGGCGTCCACGATCGGCCTGCTGGAACTGGCGGCGCAGGGCCGGCAACTGGTGGACTACACGGCGCGCCCGTACGAGTCCTTCATCGCCGTGACCATCATGTACGCGCTGATCAATCTCGTCGTGATGCTGCTCATGCGCTGGGTGGAACAGCGCACCCGCGTGCCCGGCTTCATCGGTGGCAAGTAAGAGGACCCGTCATGGCATATTCATTCGATTTCAGCTCGATCAACGCGACCACGCTGGAAGTGCTGGGCGAGGGCATGATGGTCTCGCTCAAGATCACCGTCACCGCGGTGGTGGTGGGCATCGTCTGGGGCACCATCCTGGCGATGATGCGCCTGTCCTCGGTCAAGCCGCTGAACTGGTTCGCGCAGGGCTACGTGACCATCTTCCGCTCCATCCCGCTGGTGATGGTGCTGCTGTGGTTCTTCCTGATCATCCCGCAGGTGCTGCAGAAGACGTTCAACCTGTCGCAGGCGTCGGACCTGCGCATGACCTCGGCGCTGATCGCGTTCGCGCTGTTCGAGGCGGCGTACTACTCCGAGATCATCCGCGCCGGCATCCAGAGCGTGTCGCGCGGGCAGATGTTCGCCGCGCAGGCGATGGGCATGACCTACGGCCAGTCCATGCGGCTGGTGATCCTGCCGCAGGCGTTCCGCAACATGGTGCCGCTGCTGCTGACCCAGGGCATCATCCTGTTCCAGGATACGTCGCTGGTCTACGTCAGCGCGCTGGCCGACTTCTTCGGCCAGGCCTACGGCATCGGCGAGCGTGACGGCCGCATCGTGGAGATGCTGCTGTTCGCCGGGCTGGTGTACTTCATAATCTGTTTTTCCGCATCTCTGCTGGTCAAGCGTTACCAGAAAAAGGTGGCCGTATGATTGAAATCAACAACGTCTCCAAGTGGTATGGCGCCTTCCAGGTGCTGACCGATTGCACCACCAAGGTCGCCAAGGGCGAGGTGGTGGTGGTGTGCGGTCCGTCGGGCTCCGGCAAGTCGACCCTGATCAAGACCGTCAACGCGCTGGAACCGTTCCAGAAGGGCGACATCCTGGTCGACGGCACCTCGGTCGGCTCGCCCAAGACCAACCTGCCCAAGCTGCGCTCGCGCGTGGGCATGGTGTTCCAGAACTTCGAGCTGTTCCCGCACCTGTCGATCACCGAGAACCTGACCATCGCCCAGGTGAAGGTGCTCGGCCGCTCGAAGGAGGAAGCCACCGCCAAGGGCCTGAAGTACCTCGAGCGGGTCGGCCTGAAGAGCCAGGCGGCCAAGTTCCCGGGCCAGTTGTCGGGCGGCCAGCAGCAGCGCGTGGCGATCGCCCGCGCGCTGTCGATGGACCCGATCTGCATGCTGTTCGACGAGCCCACTTCGGCGCTGGACCCGGAAATGGTCAACGAAGTGCTGGACGTGATGGTGCAGCTCGCGCAGGAAGGCATGACCATGATGTGCGTGACCCACGAAATGGGCTTCGCGCGCAAGGTCGCCAACCGCGTGATCTTCATGGACGCGGGCAAGATCGTCGAGGACTGCCCCAAGGAAGAGTTCTTCGGCAACATCGACGCGCGCTCGGACCGCGCCAAGCAGTTCCTGTCGAAGATCCTGCATCATTGAGATTGGATGGCCGCCCGAGGCGGCAAGCCATGAAAAGGGACGCCGAGGCGTCCCTTTTCTTATCCGCCGGCAAAAACGGTCGGTTGCCGCATGTTGTCTCCCCCCGGACGATTGACGAAGCCCGCGAACGGGCCCACACCGCCAGAGCTGGCCCAAGCAAGGTGTCCTCCCTCTCCCCTCACGGGGAGAGGGCCGGGGAGAGGGGCGGTTTGACCAGGAGCCAGATCAAGCGGGGCCAACGGTGTTGTCCGGCATGATGGCCGCGGACGAAGCCGCCGGTTTTTTTTTCAGCACGCCAGCCCCCGCCCTCTCCCCCAACCCCTTTCCCACTGCGCGGGAGAGGGGAGCAAACCGGCACCTCAGGTGCAGGCGCTGTTCGCCGCGTTCCTGGCCTGCACCTCGGGCGGGATCGGCACCGACAGCGTCATCACCGAGCGGCCTTCCTCGAACATCATCAGCTCGCCCGGCGCGAACGCGGTCCAGGTCTCGTTGTCGGTCAGCGGCGCGGTGGCGATCACCGCCACGCGGTCGTCGGGCGTGGTGACCTGGGCGAAGTCGATCGACAGGTCGGCGTCGATCAGGTGCGCCGTGGAAAACGGCCACTGGCGCACGATGTAGTACAGGCGCGTGGAGCAGTGCGCGAACAGCGCCTGCCCGTTGGACAGCAGGTAGTTGAACACGCCGTGCAGCGTGATCTCGCGCGTGATGTCGGCCAGCGCGTGGCACAGCTCGTTGAGCGGCGGCTGCGAGCCGGGGAAGCGCTTGCGCAGGCCCTGCATCAGCGTGCAGAAGGCCAGTTCGCTGTCGGTGTCGCCCACCGGCTGGTAGACGCCGGACAGGAACGGCGAGAAGTTCTTCAGGTCGCCGTTGTGGGCGAAGATCCAGTGCCGGCCCCACAGCTCGCGCATGAACGGGTGGCAGTTCTCCAGCCGCACGGTGCCCTGGGTCGCCTTGCGGATATGCGAGATGACGTTCTTGGACTTGATCGGGTAGCGCTTGATCAGGTCGGCCACCGGCGAGGTGCCGGCGGACTGGTTGTCGATGAACAGGCGGCAGGCCTTGTCCTCGAAGAACGCCACGCCGAAGCCGTCGGCATGGTGGTCCGTGACGCCGCCGCGGGCGGCGAAGCCGGTAAAGGAGAACGTCACGTCGGTCGGCGTGGCGCAGTTCATGCCGAGCAGCTGGCACATGGCGGGGCACCGGACCGGCAGCAGGCTGCCGGATTGCAATAGAATGTTCCATTATCCGGCCAGCCCGGGTTTTCTGCCAAGCGCGTCGCGCCTCGCGGTTTTCCCGCGCGCCGTCGGCATGCCGCCCGGCCGCCGCCGGATCTTCCCGACAACCATTCGTCCTGTACACCTTCAGCGGGCTTTTCGAGACATGAGCAAATACAAGATCGCAGTCATCCCTGGCGACGGCATCGGCACCGAAGTGATGCCCGAGGGGCTGCGCGTGATGGACGCCGCCGCGCGGCGTTTCGGCATCGACCTGCAGTTCGACCAGTTCGACTTTTCCAGCTGCGACTACTACGCCCGCCACGGCAAGATGCTGCCGGACGACTGGTTCGACACCCTGGTCAAGTACGACGCGATCTATTTCGGCGCGGTGGGCTGGCCCGATTCCGTGCCCGACCACGTCTCGCTGTGGGGCTCGCTGCTGCAGTTCCGCCGCTCGTTCGACCAGTACGTCAACCTGCGCCCGGTGCGGCTCATGCCCGGCATCCGCAGCCCGCTGGTGGACCGCGACGGCAACCCGCGCAAGCCCGGCGACATCGATTTCTACGTGGTGCGCGAGAACACCGAGGGCGAGTATTCCAGCATCGGCGGACGCATGTTCCCCGGCACCGACCGCGAAGTGGTGATCCAGGAAACGGTGATGACGCGCACCGGCGTGGACCGCATCCTCAAGTTCGCCTTCGAGCTGGCGAACAAGCGCCCGGGCAAGCATCTGACCTCGGCCACCAAGTCCAACGGCATCTCCATCACCATGCCGTACTGGGACGAGCGCGTGGAGGCGATGGCGGCCGGCTATCCCGGCGTCAAGGTCGACAAGTACCACATCGACATCCTGACCGCGCACTTCGTCCAGCATCCCGACTGGTTCGACGTGGTGGTGGCCAGCAACCTGTTCGGCGACATCCTTTCCGACCTGGGCCCGGCCTGCACCGGCACCATCGGCATCGCGCCGTCGGGCAACATCAACCCGGACCGCACCTTCCCCAGCCTGTTCGAGCCGGTGCACGGCTCGGCGCCCGACATCGCCGGGCGCGGCGTGGCCAACCCGATCGGCCAGATCTGGTGCGGCGCGATGATGCTGGAGCACCTGGGCCACGCGGAAGCCGGCGCGGCCGTGCTCGGCGCCATCGAGCAGGTGCTGGCGGCCGGCCCGGAACACGCGCCGCTGACCCGCGACATCGGCGGCAAGGCCGGCACCGCGGACCTGGGCCAGGCCATCGCGGAGGCGCTGTGAGCGCGGCCGACGCGCGGGCCCTGCTGCTCGACACCTTTCAGGCAGCGGTAGCGGCGGCCGATCCGCTGCGCATCGTGGCGGACCACCTGCCGCCGCCGCAGCCGGGCGGCCGCACGCTGGTGGTGGGCGCGGGCAAGGCCGCCGCCTCGATGGCGCTGGCGGTGGAGCAGGCCTATGCGCGCCTGGACCCGGGCCACGTCATCGAAGGGCTGGTGGTCACGCGCTATGCCCACGGCCTGCCGACCGCGCACGTGCGCGTGATCGAGGCCGGCCATCCGGTGCCCGACGAAGCCGGCGAGCGCGCCGCGGCCGAGATCCTGGCCCGCGTGGCCGCGCTCGGCCCCGACGACCGGCTGATCGTGCTGGTCTCGGGCGGCGGCTCGAGCCTGCTGTCGCTGCCGGCCGAAGGCATCGCGATGGCCGACCTGAAGGCCACCACGCAGGAACTGCTGCGCTGCGGCGCGCCGATCACCGAGATGAACATCGTGCGCAAGCACCTGTCGCGCATCCAGGGCGGGCGGCTCGCCCAGGCCAGCCGCGCGCCGGTGACGACGCTGATCGTCTCCGACGTGGCCGGCGACGACCCGAGCGCGATTGCCTCCGGCCCCACGGTGCCGGACCCGAGCACCTACGGCGACGCGCTGGACATCCTGCGCCGCCACGGCGCCACGGTGCCGCCGGCGGTGCGCGCCTACCTCGAGCGCGGCGCGCGCGGCGAAGTGGCGGAAACGCCCAAGCCGGGCGACGCGCTGTTCGCCCGCGTCGACAACCGCGTGATCGCCACGGCGCACGGCAGCCTGACGGCGGCGGCCGAGGTCTTCCGCGCTCGCGGCATCCAGCCGGTGGTGCTGGGCGACACCGTGACCGGCGAGGCGCAGGAAGTGGCGCGCGTGTACGCCGCGCTGGTGCGCGAGATACGCGCGTACAATGCGCCGTTCGCCGCGCCGGTGGCGCTGATCTCGGGCGGCGAATGCACCGTGACGCTGCCCGCGGGCGGCGGCGCGGCCGGCACGAAGCCGCGCGGCGGGCGCTGCGCCGAGTTCCTGCTGTCGCTGGCGCTGGAGCTCGACGGCGCCGCCGGCGTGTACGCCATCGCGGCCGACACCGACGGCATCGACGGCTCCGAGGACAACGCCGGCGCCCTGCTGGACCCGTCCACGGCGGCGCGCGCGCAGGCCGCCGGCGCCCCGGCGCGCGCGCGGCTGGACGCGCACGACGCCTGGGGCTTCTTCGACGCCGCCGGCGACCTCGTGATCACCGGCCCCACGCGCACCAACGTGAACGACTACCGCGCCATCCTGATCCTGTAATCCCCCGCGAAAGCGCTGGCCGCCACCGGCGGCCGGCCACCCGAGCCACACCAAGCCATGACCCAGACCCTCACCATCACCCGCCCGGACGACTGGCACCTGCACCTGCGCGACGGCGCGGCGCTGGCCGCCGTGCTGCCCGACACCGCCTGCCAGTTCGCCCGCGCCATCATCATGCCGAACCTGAAGCCGCCCGTGACCACGGTGGCGCAGGCGGCGGCCTACCGCGAGCGCATCCTGGCCGCGCTGCCGGCCGGCATGGCGTTCGAGCCGCTGATGACGCTGTACCTGACCGACAACACCCCGGCCGCGGAAATCGTCGCGGCCAAGGCCAGCGGCTTCGTGCACGGGGTCAAGCTGTACCCGGCCGGCGCCACCACCAACAGCGACGCCGGCGTGAGCGACCTGCGCCGCTGCGCGAGCGCGCTGGAGGCGATGGAGCGCGCCGGCCTGCCGCTGCTGGTGCACGGCGAAGTGACCGATGCCGACATCGACATCTTCGACCGCGAAGCCGTCTTCATCGACCGCGTGATGACGCCGCTGCGCCGCGACTTCCCCGGCCTCAAGGTGGTCTTCGAGCACATCACCACCAAGGACGCCGCCGAATACGTGCGCGACGCCGAAGGCCCGGTCGGCGCCACCATCACCGCGCATCACCTGCTGTACAACCGCAACGCGCTCTTCACCGGCGGCATCCGCCCGCACTACTACTGCCTGCCGGTGCTCAAGCGCGAGATCCACCGCGCCGCGCTGGTGGCCGCCGCCGTGTCCGGCAGCCCGCGCTTCTTCCTCGGCACCGACAGCGCGCCGCACGCGCGCGGCCTCAAGGAACATGCCTGCGGCTGCGCCGGCTGCTACACCGCGCTGCACGCGATGGAGCTCTACGCCGAGGCCTTCGAGGCCGCCGGCGCGCTGGACAAGCTCGAAGCGTTCGCCAGCTTCAACGGCCCGGCCTTCTACGGCCTGCCGCGCAACGGCGGCACGCTGACGCTGACGCGCGAGGCGTGGCAACTGCCGGCCGAACTGCCGTACGGCGACACCACGCTGGTGCCGCTGCGCGGCGGCGAGACGCTGCGCTGGAAAGCCAGCTGAGCCTCGCGGCCGTGACGCAGCAGCGGGGCGGCACGCCGCCCGTGGCCGGCGCCGTGGCGGAGATCGACTGGACGCGGCCTTGGTACAAACCGTTCGCACGGGTCGGCGCGGCGCTGGCCGGCGCGCTGCAAGCCGGCGCCGACCTGCGCGCCGCGCTCTGCGAGCTCAGCGCGCGGCAAGGCCTGCGCAACGCGCGCGGCTTGCCGCTGCGCTTCGTGCCGCAGGCCGAGCTTCCTGCCGGCACCGCCTACGAGGCCCATATCTTCGCCACCGGCGCGGTGCCCACGCGCGACAACCTGCACGACGTCTTCAACGCGCTGGTCTGGCTGCATTTCCCCCAGGCCAAGCGCGCGCTGAACCGGCTCCAGGCCGAGGCGATCGCCGCCGCCGGCGTGCAGCCGCGCCGCGGCGCCCTGCGCGACGCCGCCACCTTGTTCGACGAGAACGCCATCCTGTTCCTGAGCACGGACGGCAGGCTGGAAAGCGCGTTGCGCGGTTTCGGCTGGCACACGCTGTTCGTGGCGCGGCGCGCCGACTGGGAGGCAGCCGGCTGCGCCGTGGTGCCGTTCGGCCACGCGCTGCTGGAAAAGCTGGCGCGGCCCTACAAGGCCCTGACCGCGCACGCGTGGCCGCTGGCCTTGCCGCCCGCGGCGGGCGGCGAGCTGCCCGGCACGCTCGATGCGGCCGTGGCCGCCTCGCTCGAACGCCGCGCGCTGTCGAGCCGCGATTTCGCGCCGCTGCCCGTGCTGGGCATCCCGGGCTGGTGCGATGCCAACCGCGATCCGGACTTCTACGCGGATGCGGCCGTGTTCCGTCCGGGCCGGCGCGCCGCGGCGGCCTAGCGCCCGGGCCGCGCGCGTCAGGCCGGGCCGGGGCCAAACGGTGTTAGACTGCGGGCCGCAAAGCAGGACAGACAATCGCTGCTTGCATCGCAAGGTGCAAGGGGAGGAAAGTCCGGACTCCACAGGGCAGGGTGTTGGCTAACAGCCATCCACGGCAACGTGCGGAATAGGGCCACAGAGACGAGTCTTGCCGCCGGGTTCGCCCGGCGGCAAGGGTGAAACGCGGTAACCTCCACCTGGAGCAATCCCAAATAGGCAGGCATCGAGGCGGCCCGCTGAGCCTGCGGGTAGGGAGCTGGAGCCGGCCGGTAACGGCCGGCCTAGAGGAATGATTGTCACGCGCCGCCGGCCGCAAGGCGGGTGGCGCGCACAGAATCCGGCTTATCGGCCTGCTTTGCTTCCCGATTCTTCCGTCCCGGCCGGCGCGCATTGCGCGTCGCATGCCGCCCGGGACAACGGAAGGTGCGGCCGCCATGCCGGTCCGCGCCCATCCTCGCGCTTACCGCTTACCGCTTACCCTTCCACGATCTCCACCGTGTGCGTGATCTCGGCCGTCTTGGCCAGCATGATCGACGCCGAGCAGTACTTGTCGTGCGACAGCTGGATGGCGCGCTCGACCGTGCTGGCATTGAGGTTGCGGCCCGTCACGGTGAAATGGAAATTGATGCGCGTGAACACCTTCGGGTCTTCGCCGGCGCGCTCGGCTTCCAGCTTCACGCTGCAGCCGCGCACGTCCTGCCGGCCGCGCTTCAGGATCAGCACGACGTCATAGGCGGTGCAGCCGCCGGTGCCCAGCAACACCATTTCCATCGGCCGCGGCGCCAGGTCGTGGCCGCCGCCCTCGCGCGCACCGTCCATCGCGACCACGTGGCCGCTGCCGGTCTCGGCCACGAAGGTCATGCCGTCGCCGCCCATCCAAGTTACTTTGCATTCCATTTTGTTCGATCCTGCGCTTTGGTGAGTGCGTATCCGATCACGAACACGCGATTTCGAAACTTGATTTTTTAGTATATGCCACTTGCCAATGTGTGGTCAGGACGCATCAGATCCAGCTCAAGACTGAGGGTTTCCTCTAAGATGACGGTTTGATGACAGGCGAAATCAGTCGTAAGTATTTGATTTTGTTGATTAATGCACTATGTTTTTGCTATGTCGCAATTTTTTACAATGCAAAACGCCATTCCGCACTGCAAATTTTCTTGCGCCGGAAGGGCGCTCATGTATAATTTCAATCATTGAACGACGGCATGCAGGACTCGCCAGAGTGCGAAAGCGAACTTCCCGGTTCGCCGGCCGCACCGCCAGCCAGGCCCCGTCGCTCTCCAGGTGTCTCCTCCACCCTCCTCCTTTGGTGGATTCAAACCCAAGCTCATGGCTTGGGTTTTTTTTCGCCTTCCCGCACCCGTCCACCTCCCGCCGGCATCCGGCCGCGCCCATCGAAGTGCCGCCGCCGTCGCCCGGCACATGCCGTCTTGACGCGGAACCCAGACTTTGCTTGTGTCTGCGCCAAAAACGACAGTATAATCGAGGGCTTTTCCGTCATGCCCGCGGAAAAGGAATTCAGGGAGAGCCTGCACATACAAGCAGGAGAAGGCCAGGTCCCGAGGACCGGCCGACGGCGCCAGCACCGATCAGCGATCACAAGCAAGGCGGTGCGCGTCACGTTACGGGCAGTTCTACAAGTCTCAGGAAAAATCATGAAGACCTTTTCCGCCAAGCCTGCAGAGGTAAAGCGCGACTGGTACGTGATTGACGCGACGGACAAAGTCCTCGGCCGTGTTGCCAGCGAAGTGGCACGCCGACTGCGCGGCAAGCACAAGCCGGAATTTACTCCGCACGTCGACACGGGTGATTACATCATCATCGTCAACGCAGCCAAGCTGCGTGTCACGGGTACCAAGGAAACGGACAAGAAGTACTACCGCCATTCGGGCTACCCGGGCGGTATCTACGAAACGACGTTCGGCAAGATGCAGCAGCGTTTCCCGGGCCGTGCCCTGGAAAAGGCTGTGAAGGGCATGCTGCCCAAGGGCCCGCTGGGCTATGCGATGATCAAGAAGCTGAAGGTGTACGCCGAAGCCGAGCATCCGCATGAAGCGCAGCAGCCTAAGGCGCTGGAAATCTAAGGGGGCCATCCATGATCGGAAACTGGAATTACGGTACCGGCCGCCGCAAAAGCGCTGTGGCTCGTGTCTTCATCAAGTCGGGCAAGGGCGACATCATCGTCAACGGCAAGCCCATCAATGAGTATTTCGCTCGCGAAACCTCGCTGATGATCGTGCGCCAGCCGCTCGAACTGACCGCCAACGCACAGACCTTCGACATCAAGGTCAACGTGACCGGCGGCGGCGAAACCGGCCAGGCCGGCGCGGTTCGCCACGGCATCACCCGCGCGCTGATCGACTACGACGCGACCCTGAAGCCCACGCTGTCCAAGGCTGGCTTCGTCACGCGCGATGCGCGCGAAGTGGAACGCAAGAAGGTCGGTTTCCACAAGGCACGTCGCCGCAAGCAGTTCTCGAAGCGCTGATCGTGTCCGGCAGGTCCGGTTCACCGGATCTGGCCGAGCCAGAAAGACCGCACGGTTCGCCGTGCGGTTTTTTTTTTTCCCGCCGGCCGGCCGCGTTGCCCGCGCCGACCCCGGGGCGAGGCAGGTGTCACGCGCGCTTTATAATGCCAATGCCTCTTCCCGGATACAATTCCGGCACTTCCCGCCCGGAGAACCTCAGATGACCCAACCGCCAGCGCGGCCCCGGCGCAGCGCATGAAATACCGCCTGCTGCGTCCGCGTCGCGCGCCGATGTCGCGGCCGCTGGCCGTGCGCTCGCACCGGCCGTGGCCGGTGCGCGTGCTGGGCGGGGCGCTGGTGGCCGCGCTGGTGGCGGCGGTGGCGGGAGGGGCGTATTACGCCGGCCGGCGCGCGGTTGGCGCGGCGGGGCCGGACATGGCGGCGCAGAACAGGGCGCTGCGCGGGCAGGTGGCGGCGGTTTCGGCCGAGCGCGACCGCCTGCAGGCCGCGGCCAATACCGCCGACGCGCAGTTGCAGATGGCGCGCGGCGCGCAGCGCGGGCTGGCGCAGCAGCTCAAGACGGCGGAGGGCGAGGTTGCCCAGCTCCAGGAAGACCTGGCGTTCTTCGAGAGCCTGCTGCCCGCCAGTGGCAATACCTCGGGCATCCACGTGCGCAGCTTCCGGGTCAGCGTTGATGAAGCTGACACACAAAAGATGCACTATCGGTTACTTGTCATGCAGGGCGGCTCGAAGGCGTTCTCGTCCCTGCCCGAGTTTCGCGGTGAGTTACAGTTGGTGGCTTCGCTGGTGCGGGACGGCCAGCCCGTCACCTTGAACCTGGGCGAGGACCAGGCCGGCGCGCTGCCGGACCTGCGCCTCACGCACTACCAGCGCATCGAGGGGACGTTCGCGCTGCCCGCCGGCGCCGCGGTGCAGGCGGTGACGGTACGAATTTTGCAGAACGGTCAGTTACGCGCGACCCAGACGGCCCTGCCGTAAGGCCGCCGCGGCCGGCAACTCCAGAGAGGGGCAAAAGGACCTATGTTTTTTTCCAAGAAGAAGGGCCTGGCGATCGATACGCTGATCGGCCAGCACACCGTGATCCAGGGCGACCTCACGTTCTCGGGCGGCCTGCGCCTGGACGGCCGCGTGCGCGGCAACGTGACGGCGCTGGCCGAGCAGTCGAGCATGCTGGTCATCAGCGAGAAAGGCGTGGTCGAGGGCGAGGTCCGCGTCGGCCACCTGATCCTCAACGGCACCGTGACCGGCCCCGTCCACGCGGCCGAGCTGCTGGAACTGCAGCCGCACGCGCGCGTGTACGGCGAGGTGCACTACGCGGCGCTGGAAATGCACCAGGGCGCGCTGGTCGAAGGACGGCTGGTGCCGCTCGGCGCCGGCGAGCCCAAGGCGCTGCCCAACCTGTCGCTGGCCAGCGGCGCGGCGGACGCTTCGGATGCCGCGGATGCCGCGGATGCCGCGGATGCCGCGGATGCCGCGGATGTTGCGGATGTTGCGGATGGTGCGGATGCGGCCGGGGATGCGCAGAAAACCGCCTGATGACGCACGCGCGGCGGGCCGGCGGCGGCAGAAGCCCTTGAAGTTGCGGGGTTTCGGCACGATCTTCCCGATGCGCTTAGAATACAGGCGTATCTAAACAGGAGAACCCCATGAACGCAGTCGCAGAGGCACCCGTTACCGAGGACATGCCGGCTCCGTTTGTCTTTACCGACAGCGCTGCCGACAAGGTCAAGCAGTTGATCGAGGAAGAGGGCAATGCCGACCTGAAACTGCGCGTCTTCGTGCAGGGCGGCGGCTGTTCCGGCTTCCAGTACGGCTTCACCTTCGATGAAGACGTCAACGAGGACGACACCACCCTCAACAAGAACGGCGTCACGCTGCTGATCGACTCGATGAGCTACCAGTACCTGGTGGGCGCCGAGATCGACTACAAGGAAGACATCAACGGCGCGCAGTTCGTGATCAAGAATCCCAACGCCACCACCACCTGCGGCTGCGGTTCTTCGTTCTCGGTCTGACGAACGCCCGACCGGCCAGCAGTAAAAAAGCGCACTTCGGTGCGCTTTTTGTTTTCATGCACCCGGCATGGGCCGCCGTCCCGCACCAGCACGAGGCGCGGCCGATCTACGAAGGCCGGCGCCACACCACCGGGAACCAGTCCTCGCGCATGCGCTCGCCGCTGGCCAGCCCGATGCCCGGGAACGGCGGCGAGGTCCGGCCCGGCCGCGCGAGGTAGCGCACGTCGTCGCCGAGGAAGCGCGCCGAGAACGCGCGGCGCCGGCCGCTGCCGGTATTGCCGGCGGCGCCGTGCACGGTGCGGAAGTCGAACACCACCGCGTCGCCGGGCTCCAGCTCCGGCACCAGGATCGCGTGGCTGCCGTCTTCCACGTCGGGCATTTCCATGAACAAGTCGTCGCCGGCGTAGAAATTCTCGTTGCTGGCCCAGCGCTTGGGCCGCACCAGCCGCGGCCAGCGGTGCGAGCCGAGCACCACGCGCAAGGTGTTGGCGCGGGTGACGGGGTCGAGCGGAATCCAGTAGCTCGCGGTCTGCAGTCCTTCCACGCAGTAATAGGGCAGGTCCTGGTGCCAGGGCGTGGGCTTGGCCGTGCCCGGCTCCTTGACCAGGATGTGCTCGTGGAAGACCTGCACGGCGTCGGCCCCCATCAGCCGCCCGGCGATCTCCGCCGCCGGCGAGCGGCGGATGAAGTCGGCGAACGGCGCGATGCGCTGCCAGTTGCAGTAGTCCTCGAAGAAGCGCCCGCGCTCGCCGCTGCCGACGTTCTCGATCGCGAACGGACCGGGCTGCGCGAGATTCTGCTCGAAGCCATCGCGCAGCGCGGCCACCCAGCCGGCGAAGGCGCCGCGCAGCACCAGCGCGCCGTCGCGCTGGTAGGTTTCGATGTCGACCGGCGAGAGGGCGGCCGGGAGGGCGGCCGAGGGGGCTGGCGAGAGGGTCACGATGGTCCTTTCCGGCTGGCGTGGGGCGGGGATGGAACGAGTATCGCGGCTGCCTGGAGATAGGAAAAGCATATATTTCCTATGCTGTAGTATTGGAAATCATGATTGGTTTCTCCTTCCGCCAGCTCGAATACTTCGTGGCCGCCGCCGAGCACGGCAGCATCAGCGCCGCCGCGCGGGCGCGCCATGTGTCGCAGCCGTCGGTGTCGCTGGCGATCGCGCAGCTCGAGGAAACGCTCGGCGAGACGCTATTCCGCCGCCAGGTCAGCCGCGGGCTGGAACTGACGCCGGCCGGCCAGCAACTGCTCGGCCGCGCGCGCGACATCCTGGCGCTGGCCGCGGGCCTGGGCGCCGGCGGCGCGCACGGGGCCGCCGGGCGCGGCCTGCGCGGGCAGCTTTCGCTGACGTGCTTCCAGGATCTCGGTGCCTACTATGCGCCGCGCCTGCTGGCCGGCTTTCGCCGCCGGCATCCGGAGGTCTCGGTGACGCTGTTCGAGGCGGACCTGGCGACGGTGCACCGCGCGCTGGCCGCCGGCAAGGCAGAGCTGGCGCTGACCTACGATCTCGGCTTCGACCAGCGCATCGCGCGCTGGGTGGTGGCGCGGCTGGCGCCCTATGCGCTATTGCCGGCCGGCCACGCGCGCGCCGGGCAGGCGGACGTCAGCCTGGCCGAGCTGGCCTCGGAGCGGCTGATCCTGGAGGACATCGCGCAGACGCGCGAGTATTTCCTGTCGCTGTTCTGGGCCCACGGCCTGCGCCCGCAGCTGCATCAGTACACGCAGACCTTCGAGATGCAGCGCGGGCTGGTGGCGCATGGCTACGGCGTGGCGCTGTCGTGCACGCGCCCGGCCGGGGACCACAGCTACGACGGCGAGCCGATCGCCTGCCTGCCGCTGCGCGACGCGGTGGCGCCGCAGCGCGTGGTGCTGGCGCGCTCGCCGGCCATGCGGCCGTCGCCGGTGGCCGAGGCCTTCATCCAGTGGACATGCGAGGCCGGCCACGCGCAGCCGGCGTGAGGCCGTAGCGGCAAGAAGCGCCTTCTAGGAAGCGCCTTCTTAGCGCGGGTAGAGCGCGCCCAGCACGCGCGGGCCGGCCGCGCCGGTGACGGTCGGCACATTGCCCGGCGCGCGCAGCAGCATCTGGCGCGCTAGCCATGCGAAGGCGATGCCTTCGACCTGCGAGACCGGCACGCCGAAATCGTCCGAGCTTTGCACGGCCACGCCCGGCAGCGCGCGCGCCAGCAGCGCCATGACGAAGCCGTTGCGCGCGCCGCCGCCGCACACGATCAGCCGCGCGGCGCCGGGCGCGTGCGCGCGCACGTCGCGCGCGATGGTCTCGGCCGTGAGCGCGGCCAGCGTGGCCTGCACATCGGCCGGCGCGAGCGCGGCGCCGTGGGCGGCGAGACGGCTTTCCAGCCAGGCCGGGTGGAACAGGTCGCGGCCAGTGCTCTTGGGCGGGGCCACGCTGAAATAGGGCTCGGCCAGCAGGCGCGCCAGCAGCGCGTGGTCGATGCTGCCGCTGGCGCCCCAGGCGCCGCCGGCGTCGAAGGCCTGGCCGTGGTGGCGCTCGATCCAGTAGTCGAGCAGCACGTTGCCGGGGCCGCAGTCGAAGCCGCTGACGGGAGCCTGGCCGCCCTGGCCGCCGGCGGCGGCGGGCAGCACGCTGATGTTCGAGATGCCGCCGATGTTGCAGGCCACGCGCGTCTCGCCGGCGGCGCCGAACAGCGCCTGGTGCAGCGCCGGCACCAGCGGCGCGCCCTGGCCGCCGGCGGCCACGTCGCGGCTGCGGAAATCCGCCACCACGTCGATGCCGCACAGCTCGGCCAGCAGCGCGGGCTGCTGGCTCTGGCGCGTGTAGCCGGTGCCGTCGTAGAGGCCGGGCCGGTGGCGGATGGTCTGCCCGTGCGCGCCCACGGCCGCGATCGCCGCCGCCGCCAGCCCCGAGTCGCGCAGCAGCGACGCCACGCAGCCGGCGTAGACGCGCGCCAGTCCGTTGGCGGCCAGCGCCTCGCGGTGGATCTCGTCGGCGCCGGGCTGCTGGAGCGCGGCGAAGGCCTCGCGCAGCTCGGCCGGGAAGGGCTGGTGCGCCGCCGCCAGCACCGCCGGCCGCGCGCCGGAGAAATCGACCAGCACGCCGTCGGCGCCGTCCATGCTGGTGCCGGACATGATGCCGATGAAGCGGTCGGAGGCGGACGGCGTGGACGCGGAGGTCGGCATGCTGGCTCAGTTGTTGATGGAGGCCACGTTGTAGGTGCGCAGCGCGTTGATGCGGCTGAGCAGCTCGCTGGAGTAGGCGAGGAACTGCTGGCGCGCCGGCCCGGTCAGCGCCGGCGTGTCCAGCGCGGCGATGGCCAGCGGGTTGAGCGGCACGTCGTTGACGCGGAACTCGTAGTGCAGGTGCGGCCCGGTGGCCCAGCCGGTCTGGCCGACGTAGCCGATGACCTGCCCCTGCGACACATGCTGGCCGCGCTGCATGCCGGCAAAGCCGGACAGGTGCGCGTAGTAGGTGGCGTAGCCGCTGTGGTGCCGGAGGATGACGATGTTGCCGTAGCCGTTCTGCTGGCCGACGAATTCCACCTCGCCGTCGCCGGTGGCCATCACCTTGGTGCCGGTCGGCGCGGCGAAGTCCACGCCCTTGTGCTGCGCCCAGTTGTGATGCAGCGGATGGTTGCGCCCGCCGAAGCCGGACGACACCCGCGAGAACTCCACCGGCGAGCGCAGGAACGGCCGCTTCATGCTGCGCCCGTCGAAGGTGTAGTAGGCGCCCTGGGCGCCCTGCGCGCCGCCGTCGGGCGCGTACCACAGCGCCTGGTGCAGCTGATTGTGATTGATCAGCTCGACCGCCACCACGCGGCCGTTGCGCACGAAGGCGGCGTCGCGGTAGCCCGCCTCGTAGACGATGCGGAAGCGGTCGCCGGCGGTGATGTCGTGGTGGAAGTCGATGACGCCGGAGAAGATCGAGATCATCTGCGCGACCACGTCGTCGGGCACGTCGGCGTCGTCCATGGCCTTGAAGAAGCCGCCCGCGGCGATGGCGCCGGACAGCATCTCGTAGTGCACGTCGTTCTTCACCGACTGCACGCGCGCCTTGTAGGCCGGCGTGGCGGCGTCGCCGGCGCGCTCGATCACCAGCTCGCGCGAGGACTGCGCGTCGCCGCCGAGGTTGGCCTGCAGCGACACCAGCAGGTTGTCCTGGTCGACCTCGGCCTGCACGTTCTGGCCCGGCTCGAGCGCGAACAGGCCGCGCGCGGTGGCGTTGCCGCGGATGAAGGCCTGCGCGTCGGGATCGTCGATGCCGAGCCGCTTGAGCAGCGTGGCGATGGTGTCGCCGCGCAGCATGCGCGCCTCGCGCACGAAGGTGGCGTCGGTTTCGGTAAGTTGCTCGAGCTGGTCGCGCAGGTCGGGCAGCCGGATGGCTTCCCGGATGCGCGGCGCAAGGGGGTCGTCGTAGGCGTTGCGCGGCGCCACGCCCATGGCGGCCGCCATGCCAAGCGTAAACACCGTGCCGACCGCCGCCGTGAGCTGCTTGCGCCGGCGCGCGTGCAGGGCGTTGGTCGGATCGACGAGAACCACCAGCTCACGCGCGAAAACTTCGCGGAGTCTGGACCACATCACGTAAAATTCACTCTTTGGTTCGGGCTGCGCTGCCGCGACGATCTGCTTCGTCTGCCTTCCTCCCCCGAGGTGCGGCGCGTGCCATATTGGTTTGCCGCCGTAGAATGGCGGTTGGCCAACGGGAGCGTCCCGCCGGCACAAGAAGCGCGGATTATACCAAATGCGGCCGCTGGCTGTTTTTCGTACGCGTCTGAATTCTCATGTTTTTCAAAGACTTACGTCATGACTGAAGTTTCCTCCGGCGCCGCCACCTCCTACCCCCTCACGCCTACCGTGATGCACGCCCTGGAGGTGTCCAAGCGCGGCTGCGACGAACTGCTGGTCGAGTCCGAGTGGCTGGCCAAGCTCGCGCGCAGCGAGGCGACCGGCGTGCCGCTGCGCATCAAGCTGGGCCTGGACCCGACCGCGCCCGACATCCACATCGGCCACACCGTGGTGCTCAACAAGCTGCGCCAGCTGCAGGACCTCGGCCACCAGGTCATCTTCCTGATCGGCGACTTCACCTCCACCATCGGCGATCCGTCCGGGCGCAACGCCACGCGCCCCCCGCTCACGCGCGAGCAGATCGAGGCCAACGCCCAGACCTACTACCGCCAGGCCAGCCTGGTGCTCGACCCGGACCGCACCGAGATCCGCTACAACAGCGAATGGTGCGACCCGCTCGGCGCGCGCGGCATGATCGAGCTGGCGGCCAAGTACACCGTGGCGCGCATGATGGAGCGCGACGACTTCACCAAGCGGTTCCGTTCTGGGATTCCGATTTCGGTCCATGAGTTCCTCTACCCGCTGATGCAGGGCTACGATTCGGTCGCGCTCAAGGCCGACCTCGAGCTCGGCGGCACCGACCAGAAGTTCAACCTGCTGGTCGGACGCGAGCTGCAGAAGGAGTACGGCCAGGAGCAGCAGTGCATCCTGACCATGCCGCTGCTGGTCGGCCTGGACGGCGTGGAGAAGATGTCCAAGTCCAAGGGCAACTACGTCGGCGTGACCGAGGCCCCGAACGACATGTTCGGCAAGCTGATGAGCATCTCCGACGACCTGATGTGGCAGTACTTCGAGCTGCTGTCGTTCCGCCCGCTGAGCGAGATCGACCTGATGAAGCAGGAGATCGCGCTGGGCCGCAACCCGCGCGACTGCAAGGTGCTGCTCGGCCAGGAGATCGTCGCGCGCTTCCACAGCGCGGCCGACGCCGAGCGCGCGCTGGAAGACTTCAACCACCGCGCGCGCGGCGGCGTGCCCGACGACATCCCGGCGGTCAGCCTGTCCGGCGCGCCGCTGGGCATCGCGCAGCTGCTCAAGCAGGCCAACCTGGTGCCGTCCACCTCCGAGGCCAACCGCAACATCGAGCAGGGCGGCGTCAAGATCGACGGCACCGTGGTCAGCGACAAGGCCCTCAAGGTCGAGGCCGGCAGCTACGTCGTGCAGGTCGGCAAGCGCCGCTTCGCGCGCGTGACGCTGGCGTGAGCGCGCGCTGGAGCCGTCCATGATCGCGCTGATCCAGCGGGTCTCGCAGGCCCGCGTCACGGTCGAAGGCCGCACCACCGGCGAGATCGGCGCCGGCCTGCTGGCGCTGGTGTGCGCCGAGCGCGGCGACACCGAAGCCCAGGCCGAGCGCCTGCTGGCCAAGCTGCTGTCCTACCGCGTGTTCTCCGACGCCAACGGCAAGATGAACCTGCCGGTGCAGGACATCGACGGCCGCGGCACGCGCGGCGGCCTGCTGGTGGTGTCGCAGTTCACGCTGGCGGCCGACACCAACAGCGGCACCCGCCCGAGCTTCACCCCGGCCGCCGCGCCGGCCGACGGCGAGCGTCTCTACAACCATTTCGTGCAGCGCGCCCGCGCCGCGCACGGCGAGGTCCAGACCGGCGAATTCGGCGCCATGATGCAGGTCAGCCTGGTCAACGACGGCCCGGTGACCTTCTGGCTGCGCGTGCCGCCGGCCTGAGTCCGCCGACCCTCACATTGGCCGCGCCGCGCGCGGCGCCCAAACCAGCAAGGAGAGATACATGAAGATCTGGAGCAAGGCATTCGGCGACAACGGTCCCATCCCGGTCGATTTCGCTTTCGGCGCGATGGATCCCGCCACCCGCGTGGCGCTGTCGGGCAACCGCAATCCCGACCTGCACTGGGACGAGGCGCCGGCCGCCACGCGCTCGTTCGTGCTGATCTGCCACGACCCGGACGTGCCGAGCCGCGGCGACGACGTCAACCAGGAAGGCCGCGAAGTGCCGGCCTCGCTGCCGCGCGTGGACTTCTTCCACTGGGTGCTGGTCGACATCCCGCCGGGCCTGCGCTCGATCTCCGCCGGCAGCCACAGCGACGGCGTGATCGCGCGCGGCAAGCCCGGCCCCGAGGCCACCGGCGGCACCGCGGCGGCGGGCGGCCTGCGCCACGGCCTCAACGACTACACCGGCTGGTTCGCCGGCGACCCCGACATGAAGGGCGACTACTACGGCTACGACGGCCCCTGCCCGCCGTGGAACGACACCCTGCTGCACCACTACGTGTTCACCGTCTACGCGCTCGACGTCGACCGCCTGCCGCTCGACGGCACCTTCACCGGCGCGCAGGTGCGCGAGGCGATCCGCGGCCACGTGCTGGCGCAGGCGGCGATCACCGGCACCTACACGCTGAACCCGAAGCTGTCCGGCCCGGCGCAATAGGCTGCGACAGGCCACAACGGGCCACGACAGGCCGCGCGAGGCCGTGCGCGGCCGTGCGCGGCCGCGGACCCCGCCGGCCATGCCGGCAGGGTCCGCGAAGGGTCGCAGGCAAACGCAAGGAAGAGAAAGGAAACGGCATGTCGCAATTGCCCGGGCCGCATTCGCTGGCCTTCACCCACCTGATCCTGATCCGCCACGGCGAGACCGCGTGGAACCGCGAGCGGCGCCTGCAGGGGCAGCTCGACATCCCGCTCAACGCCACCGGCGTGGCGCAGGCCGACGCGCTGGCGCAGGCGCTGTCCGGCGAGCCGATCGACGCGGTCTATGCCAGCGACCTGTCGCGCGCGATGCAGACCGCGGCGCCGCTGGCCGAGGCGCTCGGCACCACGGTGCGGCCCGACGCGCGGCTGCGCGAGCGCTGCTACGGCGCGCTCGAAGGCCGCACCTACGCGGAGGTGGCGGAGAATTCGCCCGAGGATTTCGCCCGCTGGCAGGCGCGCGTGCCGGACTACGCGCCGCAGGGCGGCGAATCGCTGCTGGCCTTCCACGAGCGCGCGGTGGAGGCCGCGCTGGCGCTGGCGCGCCGCCATCCGGGCGAGCGCATCGCGCTGGTCGCGCATGGCGGCGTGCTCGACTGCCTCTACCGGGAAGCCAACGACATGACGCTCGAAGCGCCGCGCCAGCACGAGCTACTCAACGCCAGCATCAACCGGCTGCGCTGCGACAGTCAGCGCCTGACCGTGATGCAGTGGGCCGACGTGGCCCACCTGCAGGACCTGGCGCTCGACGAGGTGGACCGCCGCGTGCCCTAGCCGCGCGGCATGGCGGGCCGCGCTACACGCGCAGCCGGAACGGCGTGAAGTCGGTGTTGCGGTCGTACCAGTCCTCGCGCTCGGCGCGCTTGAGGAAACCCACCACCTTGTAGGTGACCGGCGTCATCACCACCTCCCAGCCGGTCTTCAGGATGTACTGGGCGATCGCCACCTGGATCACCTTCTCCAACGGCCAGATGCCGTAGAACGCGATCACGTAGAACAGCGACGAGTCGACCAGCTCGCCGGCCAGCGTGGAGCCGATGGTGCGCGTCCACAGCCAGCGCCCCTCGGTCCACAGCTTCATCTTGGCCAGCACGTAGCTGTTGGCGAAGCTGCCGCAGCAGAACGCGATCAGCGAGCCGAGCGCGATGCGCCAGGTGTTGCCGAACACGTCCTGCAGGCTTTTCTGGTAGTCGCTCATGAACGGCGCGACCGGCATCTTCAGCACCACCAGGCTCATGAACGTGGCGAAGGCCAGCGCGGCGAAGCCGGCCCACACCACGCGGCGGTCGCGCCCGTAGCCGTAGACCTCGGTCAGCACGTCGCCGAAGATGTAGGAGATGGGGAAGAACAGCACGCCGGCGCCGAAGGTCACCGGGCCGATCAGCGGCAGCGTGACCTGGGCCGCCTTGGCCGCGCCGATCAGGTTGGAGCACAGCAGGACCGTGACGAACGCCACCATCACGAGATCGTAGTAGCGGTAGACGCGCCCGGTATGGCCGGGCGTGGCGTTCGATGTGGTCATGGCGGTTCCAGGGGCGGCGGTGTGGCGATTATGCCAGCCATGCCGCCGCCGTGTTCGCGCCGCGTCCGCCTCGCCCGCGCGCCGCGAGGCGCGCGCCGGACTACAGGTCCAGCTTGCCGATCTTGGAGCCGTCCAGCGAGATGTCGAACATCAGCCCGGCGTTGGTCTGCACGAAGCCGATCACCGGCTGCTGCGCGGTGTTGGTGTCGATCGAGCCGTTGGCGCCGATCTTGGCCAGCGCCACGCTGGCATCCGCGCCCACGGTCCAGCCGCTGCTGTTGAGGAACTTGCTGTAGGCGTCGGGCGTCATGAACATGATGATGA
>NZ_AQPL01000170.1:0-4344 GCF_000395345.1 Cupriavidus sp. WS
GGAACTTGCTGTAGGCGTCGGGCGTCATGAACATGATGATGACCGACTTGGACTGCCCGCCCGCGGTCAGGCCCACCGAGGCCGAGGTGGTGCGGTAGTAGCCCACCGGAGCACCGCTGCGGCCGCGCAGCACGCCTTCGCCATATTCGCCGCCGATCACCAGCCCCGCCGACAGCACGCGCGGGAAGACCAGGATGCCCTGGGCGCGCGCGGCCAGCTCGCGCGCGCTGCTGGTGGTGCCGTAGAGCCGGTTGAGTGCGCCGTCGGCCCCCGCGTTGATCTCCTGCCGCTTGGCCGCTGCGTCGGTTGGCGCATTGGTGCCCGTGGTGGTGCAGCCCGCGGTGAAGGCGGTGGCCACGAGCAGGCCCGAGCCCGCCATCCGGGTCACAAACTGGCGTCGATTCATGTGCTCTCTCCTGTCAGGTACGAACGGGGCCGGCCGCCCGGCATGCGGCGCCAGGCCGGTACCGCCTCGCGGCGGCCGGAACTAAGCCATTGTGAACAGGCAGGCAGCCGCCAGCAACGCGCGACGAAAGAATTGTCTGCGGGCAACGAAAACATTTAACACGGGATACGCGGCACCGCGCGGCCGCCGCCGCCGCGCCTCAGGGCGCCGGCTCGGCCTCGCCGCCCGGCGCGGGCAGCCCGAAGTGCAGGTAGGCGGCGGCCGTGGCCATGCGCCCGCGCGGCGTGCGCTGCAGGTAGCCCTGCTGGATCAGGTACGGCTCCAGCACGTCCTCGATGGTGTCGCGCTCCTCGCCGATGGCCGCGGCGAGGTTGTCCACGCCGACCGGGCCGCCGCCGAACTTGTGCAGGATGGCCTCGAGCAGCTTGCGGTCCATCAGGTCGAAGCCGACCGCGTCCACGTCGAGCATGGCCAGCGCGGCATCGGCGGTGGCGCGCGTGATGGTGCCGTCGCTCTTGACCTCGGCGAAATCGCGCACGCGCCGCAGCAGGCGGTTGGCGATGCGCGGCGTGCCGCGCGCGCGGCGGGCGATCTCCAGCGCGCCGAGCGGGTCGATGCGGGCATTGAGCAATTGCGCCGAGCGGGTGACGATGCGCCCGAGCTCCTCGGCGGTGTAGAACTCCAGCCGCGCGACGATGCCGAAGCGGTCGCGCAGCGGGTTGGTCAGCATGCCGGCGCGCGTGGTGGCGCCGACCAGCGTGAACGGCTGCAGGTCCAGCTTGACCGAGCGCGCGGCCGGCCCCTCGCCGATCATGATGTCGATCTGGTAGTCCTCGAGCGCCGGGTACAGGATTTCCTCCACCACCGGCGAGAGGCGGTGGATCTCGTCGATGAAGAGGACGTCGTTGGCCTCGAGGTTGGTCAGCAGCGCGGCGAGGTCGCCCGGGCGCTCCAGCACCGGGCCGGAGGTCTGGCGCAGGTTCACGCCCATCTCGCGCGCGATGATGTGCGCCAGCGTGGTCTTGCCCAGGCCCGGCGGGCCGAACAGCAGCACGTGGTCGAGCGCCTCGCGGCGGTTGCGCGCGGCGTGCATGAAGATGTCGAGCTGGCCGCGCACCTTCTCCTGGCCGACGTATTCGTCGAGCAGCTTCGGGCGCAGCGCGCGCTCGAAGGCCTCCTCGCTGGGGGAGGCGGTGGTGGGGGCGATCACGCGGTCGCTGCCGCGGTCGGGGACCAGCTTGTCGGTTTCGATCATGGGTGTGCTACGGGCGAAGTGGCTCGATTGTAGCCCCTCCGGGCCGCGCTACCCGCGCCGGCCGCGCCTGCCCGCGGCCGCTCAGCCCTTGGAGAGCGACTTCAGCGCCAGCTTGATGCCGTCCGACACGCCGGTGCCGGCCGGCACCTGCTTGATGGCCAGCGCCGCCTCCTTCTCCGAGTAGCCCAGCGCCAGCAGCGCGTTGAGGATGTCGACGGCGTTGTCGTGCACCGGCGTGCTGCCCGGCGCGTGGCCGAGCTCGGCGCCGAGCTTGCCCTTGAGCTCGAGCAGCAGGCGCTCGGCGGTCTTCTTGCCGATGCCCGGCACGCGCGTCAGGCGCCCGGCCTCCTGCAGCGTGATGGCCTGCGCCAGCTCGCCGACCGACATGCCCGACAGCACGGCCAGCGCCATGCGCGCGCCGATGCCGGTGATCTTGATCAGCTCGCGGAACGCATTGCGCTCGGTGGCGGTGCCGAAGCCGTACAGCAGGTGCGCGTCCTCGCGCACGATCTGCTGGGTCAGCAGCGTGACCGGATGGCCCACCGCGGGCAGGTTGTAGAACGTGCTCATCGGCACGTCGATCTCGTAGCCGACGCCGTGGCAGTCGACCAGCAGGTGCGGGGGATTCTTCTCGATGAGGGTGCCGGCGATGCGTCCGATCATGGTGTCTGGTGTGTGCGGCGAAAGCGAAAGTGGGCGCCAGTGTAGCCGAGCGGCGGGTCAGCGTCCCAGGGTGTCGACGGCGCGGCGGCCCAGCGCCGGGTCGTCGGTGAAGACGCCGTCGACGCCGGCGGCCAGGAAGACCTGCACCTCCCGCACCATGCCGTCCGGGCTGCGCGTGGCATCGTCGCCGCCGGTGTGCAGGCCGCGCGGCAGGAAGCTGTTCTCGGGGCGGAACGTGTACGGGTGCACCAGCAGCCCGGCGGCATGGGCGTTGCGCACCAGCGCGGTGGGCGCGCCGAGGCCGCCGCCGGCGTCGCGCGGCACCACGCTGGACTTCTCCGGCGCGATGCCGCCGGCATAGCTGGCCACCTCGCGCAGGCCGATGGGCGTCATCATGTCGGCGTAGGTGCGGGTGTCGCCGGCCAGGCGCCAGTCGGCGGGCCGGCCGCGCGCGCCGCCCATCAGCTGCACCAGCTTCACGTTCGGCATGCCGGCGCCCAGGCGCTGGCGCAGCTCGCGCAGGTTGCCGCTCTCGAACGACTGCACGTACACCGGCGCGCTGCGCGTATAGGCGTGCGCGCGCAGCGTGGCCACCAGCTTTTCCTCGAGCGGCAGGCCGATGCCGCGGAAGTAGCTCGGGTGCTTGGTCTCGGGGTACAGGGCGATCACGCGGCCGCTGCGCCGCGAAGCGCTGGCCACCATGTCGATGATCTCGTCGAGGGTCGGAATCTCGAACTGGTCGTTGTACTGCGTGTTGGCGCGGCGCAGCTGCGGGATGCGCTCGCGCGCGCGCAGCGTCTTCAGTTCGGCCAGCGTGAAGTCCTCGGTGAACCAGCCGTCCAGGCGCTCGCCGTCGATCACCTTGATGCGCTTGCGGCCGGCGAACTGCGGCAGCGTGGAGACATTGGTGGTGCCGCCGATCTCGTTCTCGTGGCGGGCCACCAGCACGCCGTCGCGCGTCGTCACGAGGTCCGGCTCGATGGCGTCGGCGCCGTCCTCGATGGCGCGCGCGTAGGATGCCAGCGTGTGTTCCGGGCGCAGCGCGCTGGCGCCGCGATGCCCGATCACCAGCGCCCTGGGCGCGGCCGGCGCCGGCGATGCGGCGGGAGCCGGCGCGGTGGCCACCGGCGGCGCGGCGCAGCCGGCCAGGACCGCGGCGGCCAGCGCGGGCAGCAGCGCGGCCAGGCATGGCAGGCGCGGGCGCGCGCAAGCGCGAAGGCGACGGAAGTCGGCGGGCAGGCGGAACATGAGCATCCTCGGGCGGGCAACCGTCCGATTGTAAGCGGCCCGGCGGCCGCCCCGCGCGCGGCCCGGAAAGACGATCAGCCGACCAGCCGGCCGCGCCGCACGCGCATGCCCTTGCGCACCAGCTCGGGCGCGAGGCCCGTCAGCGCGCCCAGCGTATTGCTGCCGTTGGCATGGCAGATCGCCACGCCGAGCGCGTCGGCCGCATCGGAACCGGGCCGGCCGCTCAGGCTCAGCAGGCGCATCACCATCTCCTGCACCTGCTCCTTGTTGGCGCGGCCATAGCCGACCACCGCCACCTTCAGCTGCAGCGCGGTGTACTCGAACACCGGCAGGCCCTGGCCCACCAGCCCGCAGATCGCCGCGCCGCGGGCCTGGCCCAGCAGCAGCGTGGATTGCGGGTTGACGTTGACGAACACCTTCTCGATCGCGGCGCAGTCCGGCGCATAGGTGCGCGCGACCTCGCTGATGCCGTCGAACAGCGTCTTGAGACGCGAGGGCAGATCGCTCTCGCCGTCGCTCTTGATGGTGCCCGAGGCGATGTAGCTGAGCTTGCTGCCGTGCTTTTCGAGCACGCCGAAGCCGGTGGTGCGGAGGCCGGGGTCGATGCCGAGGATACGCATGGGATTTGGGGTGTCTGCTTGGGATCTGGCCGCGGGGCTGGAGAGGGTGTCAGTATGACATTGCTTTGTGGGGCTTTGCTGCTGGGGGGATGGCTATGTCGTGTGGTTTGCCTGTTCGGTCGGGGTTTGCGGGCGGTTTTGGTGCTTGAACC
>NZ_AQPL01000171.1:0-21975 GCF_000395345.1 Cupriavidus sp. WS
GCGCCGCGGCTGACGGTCTTGAGCGCGGCGCGGCTGATGACGTGCTCCAGCTCGCGCACGTTGCCCGGCCACGGGTAGCGGCGCAGCGCGGCCTCGGCGGCGCCGGACAGGCGCAGGCTGCGCAGGCCGAGCCGGGCGCGGTTGCGCTCCAGCATGCGGCCGGCCAGCAGCAGCACGTCGTTGCCGCGCTCGCGCAGCGGCGGGATCGGGATCGGGTAGACCGACAGGCGGTGATACAGGTCGGCGCGGAACGAGCCGTCGCGCACGTGGTCGCGCAGGCTGCGGTTGGTGGCGGCGATGATGCGCACGTCGACGCGGCGGGGCCGGTCCGAGCCCAGCCGCTGGATCTCGCCGTTCTGCAGCGTGCGCAGCAGCTTGGCCTGGATCGAGAGCGGCAGCTCGCCCACCTCGTCGAGAAACAGCGTGCCGCCGTCGGCCGCCTCGAAGCGGCCGGGCCGGTCGCCCAGCGCGCCCGAGAACGCGCCCCTGGCGTGGCCGAACAGCTCGCTCTCGGCCAGCGACTCGGGCAGCGCGGCGCAGTTGACGTGGATCAGCGGCTGCGCGCGCCGGCGCGAGAGCCGGTGCAGCCGGTGCGCGAACAGCTCCTTGCCCACGCCGGTCTCACCCAGCAGCAGCACCGGCAGTTCCGAGTCGGCCACCACCGTGAGCTCGTGCAGCAGGCGGGCGATGGCCTCGCTCTGGCCGATGATCTCGCCGTCGTCGCGGGCCGCGTCGCCGGGCGGGGCGTCGCCGCGCGTGAGCCGCAGCGCGCGGATCTCGGCTTCCAGCCGCGTGGTGCGGATCGCGGCCTCGACCACCACCGTCAGCCGCCGCAGGTCGGCTTGCGCCTCGTCGCCGAAGGTGCCGACCGTCAGCGCGTCGAGCGTCAGCACGCCCCACGGCTGGCCTTCCACGTGCAGGCTGGTTCCCATGCAGTCGTGCACCGGCAGCGGCTCGCCGACGCGCTCGTCGATCAGCCCGTCGTAGGGGTCGGGCAGCACGCTGTCGTGGTGGAAGCAGGTCACGCCGCGGCGGGCCAGGATGGCGGCCAGGCGCGGGTGCAGGCCCACCGCGAAGCGGCGCCCGAGGGCGTCGCGGACCAGCCCGTCGATGGCCACCGGCCGCAGCTGGTCTTCTTCGAGCTGCAGCAGCGCCACGGCGCCGCAGCGGAAATGGGCGCGCAGGCTGCCGACCAGCCGCTGCAGGCGCACGGCCTGGGGCAGGTCCGCGACCAGATCGGTGAGCAGGAGGTTTTCCATCATGGTCAATTCAACCCTCATGGGTTCCTATTACCGTTTCCGGATCATGGTGAATCATACCGTCAAAAAACCAAGGCATTGATTTTATTGCATTAATTTTCCGGCACGGCTTTCGCTATGTGAGTGATGCACATCCCACACAGGAGGACATCATGAGCATGACCGATCAATCGCTGGGCGAGCTGGCCCGCCGGATTCCGGGCGCCACCCGGGTGTTCCACGACTACCAGCTCGATTTCTGCTGCGGCGGCAAGCAGAGCCTGGGCGAGGCCGCGCAGGCCGCGGGCCTCGACGCGCGCGCCATCGAGACGCGCCTGCTGTCGCTGCAGGCGCAGGCTCGGCGCGACGGCGCCGACTGGAGCGCCGCCGACGCGGTCGACCTGATCGCCCACATCATCGCGCGCTACCACGAGGTGCACCGCCAGCAGCTGCCCGAGCTGATCCGCCTGGCGCGCCGCGTGGAGCAGGTGCATGGCGACCGCGCCGACTGCCCGCGCGGCCTCGCGGATCATCTCGCCGTCATGCACCAGGAGCTGGAGAGCCACATGCAGAAGGAGGAGCAGATCCTCTTCCCGCTGCTGGCCCGCGCGCCGGGCCGGCTCGCCAGCGGCCCCATCGCGGTCATGCGCATGGAGCACGACGAGCACGGGCAGGCGCTGCAGCAACTCGGCGCGCTGACCGACGACATCACGCTGCCGCGCGCCGCGTGCAATACGTGGCGGGCCCTGTACCTGGGGCTGCGCACGTTCCGCGAAGACCTGATGGAACACATCCATCTGGAGAACAACATCCTGTTCGACAACGCCGAGCACGCCGCGCCGGCCCACGCCTGATCGCGCCGCCGGCGCGCGCGGGCACGCACGCGCAGCACGCACGGGACGCACGGGACGCACACAAGCAGCACAGACAAGCAGCACACACGAGCAGCGCGCGCGGCAAGCGCGCGGACAACCGCGAGACCCCATCATGGGACAGTACAAGAAACTCTGGTTCACCCTGATCGCCGTACTGGCGGTCACTTTTTCGCTGCTGGGCTATTACGGCACCGAGGTCTACCGCAAGGCGCCGCCGGTGCCGCAGCAGGTCGTCAGCGCCGACGGCAAGGCCCTGTTCAGCAAGGACGACATCCTCGACGGGCAGACCGCGTGGCAGTCGGTCGGCGGCATGCAGCTCGGCTCGATCTGGGGCCACGGCGCCTACCAGGCGCCGGACTGGACCGCCGACTGGCTGCACCGCGAGCTGACCGCGTGGCTCGACCTCGCCGCGCAGGATGGCTACGGCCGCGCCTACGCCGCGCTCGACGGGCCGACCCAGGCCGCGCTGCGCGAGCAGCTGCGCGCCGAGTACCGCGGCAACCGCGCCGACCCGGACAGCGGCGTGCTGACCGTCTCCGCGCGGCGCGCGCAGGCCATCGCCGCCACCGGCGCGTACTACGACAGCCTGTTCTCCGACGCGCCGGCGCTGCGCAAGAGCCGCGAGAGCTTCGCCATGAAGGAGAACACGCTGCCCAGCGCCGCGCGCCGCGCCAAGCTGACGCACTTCTTCTTCTGGACCGCGTGGGCCGCCGCCACCGAGCGCCCGGGCCTGAGCGCCACCTACACCAACAACTGGCCGCACGAGCCGCTGATCGGCAACCAGCCCACCAGCGAGAACATCATCTGGTCCATCGCCAGCGTGGTGGTGCTGCTGGCGGGCGTGGGCTTCCTGGTCTGGGCGTGGTCGTTCCTGCGCGGCCATGAAGAGGCGCCGCCGCCGGTGGCCGCGCGCGACCCGCTCACCACCTTCGCGCTCACGCCGTCGCAGCGCGCGCTGGGCAAGTACCTGTTCCTGGTGGTGGCGCTGTTCGTGTTCCAGGTGCTGATCGGCGGGCTGACGGCCCACTACACCGTGGAGGGGCAGAAGTTCTACGGGTTCGAATTGTCGAAGTGGTTCCCGTACACGCTGATGCGCACCTGGCACATCCAGAGCGCGCTGTTCTGGATCGCCACCGGCTTCCTCGCCGCGGGCCTGTTCCTGGCGCCGCTCATCAACGGCGGCAAGGACCCGAAATACCAGAAGCTCGGCGTGGACGTACTGTTCTGGGCGCTGGTGGTGGTCGTGGCCGGATCGTTTACCGGCAACTACCTGGCGATCGCGCAGATCATGCCGGAGAACCTCAACTTCTGGCTCGGGCACCAGGGCTATGAGTACGTCGACCTGGGCCGCCTGTGGCAGATCGGCAAGTTCGCCGGCATCCTGTTCTGGCTGGTGCTGATGCTGCGCGGCATCGCGCCGGCGCTGCGCGCGCGCGGCGGCGACAAGAACCTGCTGGCCCTGCTCACGTCTTCGGTCGTGGCCATCGGCCTGTTCTACGGCGCGGGCCTGTTCTACGGCGAGCGCACCAACCTGTCGGTGATGGAGTACTGGCGCTGGTGGGTCGTGCATCTGTGGGTCGAGGGCTTCTTCGAGGTGTTCGCCACCACGGCGCTGGCCTTCATCTTCTCCACGCTCGGGCTGGTGTCGCGCCCGATGGCGACCGCGGCCAGCCTGGCATCGGCGTCGCTGTTCATGCTGGGCGGGCTGCCCGGCACCTTCCACCATCTCTACTTCGCCGGCACCACCACGCCGGTGATGGCGGTGGGCGCGAGCTTCAGCGCGCTCGAAGTGGTGCCGCTGATCGTGCTGGGCCATGAAGCGTGGGAGAACTGGCGCCTCAAGGAGCGCGCGCCGTGGATGGCCAACCTGAAATGGCCGCTGATGTGCTTCGTCGCGGTGGCGTTCTGGAACATGCTCGGCGCCGGCGTGTTCGGCTTCATGATCAACCCGCCGATCTCGCTGTACTACGTGCAGGGCCTCAACACCACGCCGGTGCATGCCCATGCCGCGCTGTTCGGCGTCTACGGCTTCCTCGCGCTGGGCTTCACGCTGCTGGTGCTGCGCTACGTGCGGCCCGCCCACGCGTTGAGCCCCGGCCTGATGAAGACCGCGTTCTGGGGGCTCAACGCGGGCCTGGTGCTGATGATCGGCACCAGCCTGCTGCCGATCGGCATCATCCAGTTCCACGCCAGCGCCAGCGAGGGCTTGTGGTACGCGCGCAGCGAGGCCTTCATGCAGCAGCCGATCCTGCAGACGCTGCGCTGGGTGCGCACCTTCGGCGACGTGGTGTTCATCGTCGGCGCGCTGGCGATGGCATTGCAGGTCGTGCTCGGCCTGGCCGGCAAGGCGCCGGCGCTGGGCGCGCCGGAAAGCAGCCTGGAGCCCGCGCCGCGCTGAGCGCATCGACCGCATCGCGCTAGCAGCATGGCAGCCGCCCGGGCATCCGCCCCGGCGGCTGCGGCGCGTTTACGCGCGCCGCCGGCGCGGGGCATTCGATGCATGCGCACGCGCGCGCCGATCGTGCCCGCGGCTTGCCGACTGCTTGACAGCTATCAAGCGCGCGCCAGGATTTCTCCGACATGATGCGCGTAAGGTTCCTTGCCGCGCGCTATCGCGCAACCAGGACCCAGCGGTTTCCCCAACTCGCCGAAGAAGAGCATATGAAAGCGAAATCCTGGATGTTCCCCGCACTTGCGGCGCTGCCACTTTCCCTCTGGCTCGGGCTCACCCACGCGGACACGGCGGCATCGCCGCCGGCCGCCGCGGTCACGCTGACGCCGGCCGAATTCGACCAGGCGCGCCAGATCTACTTCGAACGCTGCGCCGGCTGCCACGGCGTGCTGCGCAAGGGCGCGACCGGCAAGCCGCTGACGCCGGACATCACGCGCGCGCGCGGCACCGAATACCTGAAGACCTTCATCAAGTACGGCAGCCCCGCGGGCATGCCCAACTGGGGCACCTCGGGCGACCTGTCGGATGCCGAGGTGGACCTGATGGCGCGCTACATTCAGCTGGACCCGCCCACGCCGCCCGAATTCTCGCTGGCCGACATCGAGAAAAGCCGCAAGGACGTGGTGCCGGTGGCGCGGCGCCCGACGCGCAAGATGAACGCCTACAACCTCGACAACCTGTTCTCCGTGACGCTGCGCGACGCGGGCGAGGTCGCGCTGATCGACGGCGACAGCAAGCAGATCATCACCATCGTCAAGACCGGCTATGCCGTGCACATCTCGCGCATGTCGGCCTCGGGCCGCTACCTGTACGTGATCGGGCGCGACGCCAAGGTCGACCTGATCGACCTGTGGCTGCCCAGGCCGGACATCGTCGCCGAGGTCAAGGTCGGGCTCGAGGCGCGCTCGGTGGAGACCTCCAAGTACAAGGGCTACGAGGACAAGTACGCGGTGGCCGGGACCTACTGGCCGCCGCAGTACGTGATCATGGAGGGCGACACCCTCAAGCCGCTCAAGGTGGTGTCGACGCGCGGCATGACGGTGGACAACGAATACCATCCCGAGCCGCGCGTGGCGTCGATCGTGGCCAGCCACTTCCATCCCGAGTTCGTGATCACGGCCAAGGAAACCGGCAAGATCATGATGGTCAACTACGCCGACCTGAACAACCTGAAGACCACCACCATCGACTCGGCCAAGTTCCTGCACGACGGCGGCTTCGATGCCAGTGGGCGCTACTTCATGGTGGCGGCCAACGCCTCCAACAAGATCGCCGTGGTCGACACCAAGGAGGACAAGCTGGCCGCGCTGGTCGACGTGGGCAAGACGCCCCACCCGGGGCGCGGCGCCAACTTCGTCCATCCGAAGTACGGCCCGGTGTGGGCCACCAGCCATCTCGGCGACGAGACCGTCAGCCTGCTCGGGACCGATCCGGTGGGCCACAAGGCGCAGGCGTGGAAGGTCGTGCAGACCGTGAAGGGGCAGGGCGGCGGCTCGCTGTTCATCAAGACGCATCCGAAGTCGCGCAACCTGTGGGTGGACACGCCGCTCAATCCCGATCCCAAGCTCAGCCAGTCGGTCGCGGTGTTCGACACCCGCAGGCTGGAGGACGGCTACAAGGTGCTGCCGATCGCGCAGTGGGCGCAGCTCAAGGGCGAAGGCGCCAAGCGCGTGGTGCAGGCCGAGTACAACCAGGCCGGCGACGAGGTCTGGTTCTCGGTGTGGGGCACCAAGGACGGCGAATCCGCGCTGGTGGTGGTCGACGACAAGACGCGCACGCTCAAGACCGTGATCAAGGACCCGCGCCTGATCACGCCGACCGGCAAGTTCAATGCCTTCAACACGCAGCACGATATCTACTGAGGCGCGCCGCGCCGGAGCCATCTCATGCATGCAAGCAACGTCATCGCCGCGGCGCTGGTCGCCGCCTTCCTGCCTGCGGCCGCGCACGCCAGCGCCGAGCTGGCCGCGAGCAAGGCCTGCCTGGCCTGCCACAGCACCGACAAGAAGCTGATCGGGCCCGCCTTCAAGGACGTGGCCGCGAAGTACAAGGGCAGCCCGGACGGCGAGAAGCAGATGGTCCGGTCGATCCTCGAGGGCAGCAGCGGCAAGTGGGGACCGATCCCGATGCCGGCCAACCGCGTGAGCGAGGCGGAAGCCGGCGCGCTCGCCAGATGGGTGCTGAGCCTGTAGGCCGGGCCGCGGCGGCGGCGCGCTCGCTGGCGCTGGCACTGGCGTGCATGGCAGCGGGTGTCGCCACCGCCGCCGATCCGGCGCCGGCGCGGCAGGCGCAACTCGCGCGCTGGCTGCGCGACGACTGCGGCGCCTGCCACGGCATGACCCTGCGTGGCGGCCTGGGGCCGCCGCTCGGCGCGGCGGCGCTGGCCGGCAAGCCGCGCGACGCGCTGGTGGCGACCGTGCTGCAAGGCCGCCCCGGCACCGCGATGCCGCCCTGGCAACCCTTCATGACGCAAGACGAGGCAGCATGGCTGATCGAACGACTTCAGGCGGGCGCGCCGCCCGCCGTAGATTCCCCGGCCCGCTGAGGCTGGCCGCCGCGCTCGCGCTGGCCGCGGGCTTGTCCGGTTTGTCCGGCTGCATGGGCGGCATGGGCGAGACCACGCGCGGCACCGGCGACCTGGGCGTGGTGATCGAGCGCGCCGCCGGCCGCGTGCAGGTGGTGGAGACCACCGGCATGACGCGCCTGGCCACCGTGGCCGGGCTCGGCGACCTGTCGCACGCCAGCGTGGTGTTCTCGCGCGATGGGCGCTATGCCTATGTCTTCGGCCGCGATGGCGGCCTGTCGCGCGTGGACCTGCTGCGCGCGCGCGTGACGCATCGCGTGATGCAGGCCGGCAACAGCATCGGCGGCGCCATCCTGCAGGACGGCAGCGTGGTCGCGGCGCAGAACTACGCGCCCGGCGGCATCCGCCTGTTCGATGCCGCCACGCTGGAGCCGCTGGCCGACATCCCGGCGATCGGCCGCGACGGCCGCCGCTCCAAGGTGGTCGGCCTGGCCGACCTGCCCGGGCGCCGCCTGGCCGCCAGCCTGTTCGAGTCCGGCGAGATCTGGATCATCGACGCCGCCGATCCGCGGCATCCGCGCATCACCCGGCTCGACGCCGGCCGCGAGCCCTACGACGGGCTGGTCACGCCCGATGGCCGCTGGTACGTCGCCGGCCTGTTCGGCGAGGACGGGCTCGCGCTGGTGGACCTGTGGCAGGACCCGCCGGCGTCGCGCAAGGTGCTGGCGGGCTACGGCCGCGGCGAAACGCGCCTGCCCGTCTACAAGATGCCGCACCTGCGCGGCTGGGCGATGGCGCAGGGCGAGGCCTGGCTGCCGGCGGTGGGCCGCCACGAAGTGCTGGTGGCCGACGCCGCGCGCGGCTGGCGGGAGAGCGGCCGCGTCGCGCTGGCCGGCCAGCCGGTCTTCGTGATGGCGCGGCCGGACGGGCGGCAGGTCTGGGTCAATTTCGCCTTTCCCGACAACGACACGGTGCAGGTGATCGACACCGCCACGCGCCAGGTGGTGCGCACCCTCAAGCCGTGCCGGGGCGTGCTGCACATGGAGTTCACGCCCAAGGGCGAGGCGGTATGGCTGTCATGCCGCGACGAAGACCGCCTCGAGGTCTACGACACCGCGAGCTTCGCCCGCCTCGCCACGCTGCCGGCCGACAACCCGAGCGGCATTTTCTTCACCGTGCGCGCGCAGCGCTTCGGCATGTAGACCCACACCGACCATGTACGACGAACGCCGACTCTACGACGATATCCAGCGCGATTTCCCGCTGCAGCCGCGGCCCTTCCAGTGCGTGGCCCAGGCGCACGGCCTGAGCGAGCAGGCCGTGCTCGGCCTGCTCGCGCGCGACCTGGGCGCCGGGCGCGTGAGCCGCATCGGCGCGGTCTTCGCGCCCAACACCATCGGCGTGAGCACGCTCGCCGCGTTGAAGGTGGAGCCCGCCTGGCTGGACCGCGTGGCCGCGCGCGTCAGCGCCAATGCCGCCGTCAGCCACAACTACGCGCGCCACGGGCACGCCTACAACCTGTGGTTCGTCGCCGGGGCGCGGCACCGCGCCACGCTCGACGCGGCGCTGGCGGCGATCGCCGCCGAAACCGGCCAGCGGCCGCTGGATTTGCCGCTCGAGCGCGAATACCACATCGACCTGGGTTTCCCGCTGCGCGGCGCGGCCGCCCGGCCGGCATGGCCGGCCGTGAGGATGCCATCCCGGCAACAACTGAACGACGACGACTGGCGCCTGGTGGCGGCGCTGGAAGCGGGCCTGCCGCTGACGCCGCGCCCCTATCACGCGCTGGCGCGGCAATGCGGCCTGCCGCTGGACCGCGTGCTGACGCGGTTGTCGCAGTGGCATGCCTGCGGCGTCATCCGCCGCTTCGGCGCTATCCTCCATCACCGGCGCTTCGGCTACGACAGCAACGCGATGTGCGTGTGGGACGTGCCGGACGGCCGCGTCGACGCGCTGGGCCAGCGCCTGGCGCGGCTCGGCGTGGTCAGCTTGTGCTACCGCCGCCCGCGGCGGCCGCCGCACTGGCCCTACAACCTGTTCGTCATGGTCCACGCGCGCAGCGAGGACGAACTGCATGCCGCGCTGGCGCTGTTCGACCAGCAGTGCGGACTGGCCGCCGCGCCGCGCGCGGTGCTGCTCGGCAGCCAGTGCTACAAGCAGCGCGGCACGCGCTACGCCGGCGCGCCGGCAAGCCCATGAGCGCCGCCCGAACCCGGTCCGTCGAGACCGCGCCGGCCGCGCCGGCGGCGCTGGACGCGCTCGACCGCCGCATCGTCAACGCCCTGCAGGGCGGCTTTCCGCTCACGCCGCGTCCGTATGCCGACGCCGCCGCCGCGCTCGGCACCGACGAGGCCACGCTGCTGGCGCGCCTGCGGGCGATGCTGGCGCGCGGCGTGCTGACCCGCTTCGGCCCGCTGTACCAGATCGAGCGGGCCGGCGGGCGCTTCGTGCTGTGCGCGTGCCACGCGCCCGCCGCGCGCCTGGAAGCCGTGATCGCGGCCATCAACGCGCACCCGGAGGTGGCCCATCACTACGCGCGCACCCATCACTTCAACCTGTGGTTCGTGCTGGCGGTCGCGCACCCCGGCGCGGTGGCGCACACGCTCGCGCGCATCGCAGCCAGCGCCGGGGTGGAGGTGCTGGCGTTTCCCAAGGAGCGGGAGTTCCACGTCCATCTCCATTTGCAGGCATAGACATTCATGTACCCCAAGCCTTCCACTTCGTCGCCGGACCCGGCGCCTGCCGCGGATGCGGCGGATGCCGCCTGGCCCGACGCCACCGACCGCGCGCTGATGCGCGCCACGCAGGCCGGGCTGCCGCTGGTGGCCGCGCCCTATGCGGCGCTGGGCGCCGCGCTCGGCATCGGCGAGCAGGAGGTCATCGCGCGCTTCGCGGCGATGCAGGCGCGCGGCCTGATGCGCCGGCTGGGCGCGGTCCCCAACCACTATGCGCTGGGCTGGCGCGCCAACGGCATGACGGTGTGGGACGTGGCCGACGAGCATGTCGAGGCGCTCGGCCGGATGGTCGGCGCGCTGCCGTTCGTCAGCCACTGCTACCAGCGTCCGCGGCGGCTGCCGCGCTGGCCCTACAACCTGTTCGCCATGATCCACGCCCGCACGCGCGAGCAGGCCATGCCGCTGGTGGCGCAGATCGGCGCGCTGCTGGGCGACGCCTGCCGGGAGCGCGACGTGCTGTGGTCGACCCGCATCCTCAAGAAAACCGGGCTGCGCCTGCCGCCAGGAGACTGAACATGTTCCGCCTGTCCCGATTCATGGAAGCCCTGCGCGACGGCGGCCCGGTGCCGGCCCCGCGCCCGCCCGCCGGCCCGGTGGTGATCTGGAACCTGGTGCGGCGCTGCAACCTCAACTGCAGGCACTGCTATTCCACCTCGGCCGATACCGACTTCAAGGGCGAGCTGACCACGGCGGAGGCCCTCGCGGTGCTGGCGCAACTGCGGCAGGCGCGCGTGCCGGCGCTGATCCTGTCGGGCGGCGAGCCGCTGCTGCGGCCCGATCTGTACCCGCTGGCGCGGCGCGCGCGGGCGCTGGGCTTTCACTTGTCGCTGTCGTCCAACGGCACCTTGCTCGATCGCGCGCACGCGGCGCGGCTGGCCGATGCGGGCTTCGGCTACGTGGGCGTGAGCCTGGACGGGCTCGAAGCCACCCACGACCGCTTCCGGCGCAGCGACGGCGCCTTCGCGCGGGCGCTGGCGGGGCTGCGCGCGGCGCGCGCGGCCGGCCTGCGCGTGGGCGTGCGCATGACGCTGACCGAGGCCAACGCGGCGGAGCTGCCCGCGCTGGTGGCGCTGACGGAGGCCGAGGGCATCGACAAGTTCTACCTGTCCCACTTCAACTACGCGGGCCGCGCGCGCGGCCACCAGCGCGACAACGCCCGCCATGCCCACACCCGCGCCGCGCTGGACTGGCTGTTCGCGCATGTGTGGGAGCGCGCGCGGCAGGGCCGCGCGGGCGATTTCGTCACCGGCAACAACGATGCCGACGGCGTCTACCTGCTGCACTGGATCGCGCGGTGCCAGCCCGCCCGCGTGGCCGACATGCGGCAGCGCCTGGTGGACTGGGGCGGCAACGCCACCGGCGTGAACGTGGCCAACATCGACAATCTCGGCAACGTCCACCCCGACACCATGTGGTGGACGGTGACGCTGGGCAACGTGCGCGAGCGCCCGTTCGGCGCGATCTGGGCCGACCGCAGCCATCCGCTGATGGCCGGGCTGGCCGCCCGGCCGCGCCCGCTGCAGGGCCGCTGCGCGGTCTGCGCGCAACGCGCCATCTGCAACGGCAACACCCGCGCGCGCGCCCATGCGGTGAGCGCGAACGCCTGGGCCGAGGACCCGGGCTGCTACCTGACCGAGGCGGAGATCATGGCGCCGCTGGCCGTGGAGGTGCCGGCATGAACGCCGCCATGTGGTTGCCGCGCTGGCGGGCGCTGGCCGCCGTGCTGTCTGCCTTGCTGCTGGGCGTGTTGCTTGCCATGCCCCGTGCCGCCGTGGCGGCGGCGCAGGAAACGCCGGCGCCGCTGGATGCCGCCGCGTTCTACGGCCAGCACTGCGCGGCCTGCCACGGCGCCGCGCGCCTGGGCGGCATGGGCCCGGCGCTGCTGCCGGAGAGCCTGGAGCGCCTGCGGCCGCAGGAACTGGCGGCGGTATTGCGCGACGGCCGCCCCGCGACCCAGATGGCGGGTTTCGCCGGCCAGCTCGACGCCGCCGGCATCGACGCGCTGGCCGCGTGGCTGCGCGCCGCGCCGGCGGCGGCGCCGGACTGGAGCGCGGCCGACATGGCGGCCTCGCGCATCGTCTATCACCCCGCCGGCAGCCTGCCCGCGCGCCCCGTGTTCAGCGCCGACCCGGCCAACCTGTTCCTGGTGGTGGAGGCCGGCAGCCATCACGTCAGCGTGCTCGACGGCGACAAGCTCGAGCGCATCTACCGCTTCCGCAGCCGCTTCGCGCTGCACGGCGGCCCCAAGTTCAGCCACGACGGACGCTACGTGTTCTTCGCCAGCCGCGACGGCTGGGTCAGCAAGTTCGACCTGTGGAACCTGACGCTCGCCGCCGAGATCCGGGTCGGGCTCAACACCCGCAACCTCGCCGTCAGCGACGACGGCAAATGGGTGCTGGCCGGCAACACGCTGCCGCAGACGCTGGTGCTGCTGCATGCCGAGGACCTGGCGCCGGCGCGTGTGTACGACGTGCGCGGCGCCGACGGCACGGCCTCGCGCGTGTCGGCGGTGTACGACGCCGCGCCGCGCGCGAGCTTCATCGTCGCCCTGCGCGACATCCCGGAGGTGTGGGAGATCCCGTATGGCGCCGCGCCCGCCGCCGCGCCGCCGGGCCGCGCTTTCACGCCGCGCGTGATCGCGCTCGGCGAAGTGCTCGACGACTTCTTCTTCGACCAGCGCTACCTGCACATACTGGGCGCCTCGCGCAACGGGCATGGCCAGGTGATCGACCTGGCGCAGGGGCGCAAGGTGGCCGACCTGGCCCTGAGCGGCATGCCGCACCTGGGCAGCGGCATCACGTGGGTGCGCCGCGGGCGCGAGGTGATGGCCTCGCCCAACCTGAAGCAGGGCCGCATCAGCGTGATCGACATGCAGAGCTGGCAGACCGTCGCCGAGATCGCCACCAACGGGCCGGGCTTCTTCCTGCGCAGCCACGAGAACACGCCGTATGCCTGGACCGACGCCATGATGAGCCCGCGCCGCGACACGCTGCAGGTGATCGACAAGGACAGCCTGCGGGTGGTGGCCAGCGTCACGCCCAGCCCGGGCCGCACCGCCGCCCACGTGGAGTTCACGCGGGACGGCCGCTACGCGCTGGTGAGCGTGATGGAGCAGGACGGCGCCATCGTGGCCTACGACGCGGCCACGCTGCGCGAGGTCGCGCGCATTCCGATGGACAAGCCGGTCGGCAAGTACAACGTCTTCAACAAGACCACCCGCTCGTCGGGGACCAGTCATTGAGGAGCATGAGATGGACAGGCAACTGAAGCCGGGCAAGGTATGGCTGGTGGGCGCGGGGCCCGGCGATCCGGAACTGGCCACGGTCAAGGCCGCGCGGGTGCTCGGCCAGGTCCAGGTATGGCTGATGGACGACCTGGTGTCGCCCGGCATGCGCCGCTACGCCGCGCCGGACACGCGCATCATATCGGTGGGCAAGCGCGGCGGGCGCTGCTCCGCGAGCCAGGCCAGCATCCAGGCGCTGACGCTGGCGCACGCGCTGGCCGGCCGCGACGTGGCCCGCGTCAAGGGCGGCGATCCGCTGCTGTTCGGGCGCGGCGGCGAAGAGGCCGAATTCCTGCGCGCGCACGGCATCGCGGTGGAGGTGGTCAACGGCGTCAGCAGCGGCATGGCCGCCGCGCAGGCGCTGGGCATCGCGCTGACGCATCGCGCCCACTGCCACGGCGTGACCTTCGTCACCGCGCACACCAGCGGCGACGGGCGGCCCGACTGGCGCGCGCTGGCCGCCGGCGGCACCACGCTGGTCATCTACATGGGCATGGGGCGCCTGTGCGCGATCCGCGACGCCCTGCTGGCCGCGGGCATGCGGCCCGGCATGCCCGCGGCCGTGGTCATGCACGCCAGCAACCCGGGCGAGCGCCGCTGGGCCGGCACGCTGGCCACGCTTGCCGAAGCGCTCGCGGCCGGGCTGGCCAGCCCGGCGGTGGTCCTGATCGGCGGCGTGGCGGCGCAGGCGCTCCCGGACATGCCATACGCTTGCCCGCGGTCAATCAACATATAGTGTTTCACCGGTACGCTGTGGCCCATATCTAGTATGAATGTTGCCGGGAGAAGAGATGGAGCACCGTACCGAAGAAGCCGCCGTAGCCGCCGCGGGCCTGCCCGGCGAGGTCGTCAAGCGCAACGGCGAAAGAGCCGCCTTCGCCGTCGAGCGGATCCGGTCCGCGCTGCGCCGCGCCGGCGCCGCGGCCGGCGAGTTCGACGACGCGCGGGCGGGCAGCCTCGCCGCGCAGGTATGCCGGGTGTTGGCGCACCGCTGCCAGGGCCGGGCGCCGGACGTCGAGCAGATCCAGGACGTGGCCGAGCAGGTGCTGATCGCCGCCGACTACTGCGACACCGCGCGCGCGTTCATCGCCTATCGCGGCCGGCACGCCAGGCTGCGCGAGGACCGCAAGACCCTGGTCGACGTGGCGGCTTCGATCAACGAATACCTGAGCAAGGCCGACTGGCGCGTGAACGCCAATGCCAACCAGGGTTATTCGCTGGGCGGGCTGATCCTCAACGTGGCCGGCAAGGTCACGGCCAACTACTGGCTGTCCCACGTCTACGCGCCGGAGATCGGCGAGGCGCATCGCAACGGCGACATCCACATCCACGATCTCGACATGCTGAGCGGCTACTGCGCCGGCTGGTCGCTGCGCACGCTGCTGCACGAGGGGTTCAACGGCGTGCCGGGCAAGGTGGAGGCGGGGCCGCCCAACCACATGTCGTCGGCGGTGGGGCAGATCGTCAATTTCCTCGGCACGCTGCAGAACGAGTGGGCCGGCGCGCAGGCGTTCTCGTCGTTCGACACCTACATGGCGCCCTTCGTGCGCAAGGACGCCATGTCCTACGCCGAGGTGCGGCAGTGCGTCCAGGAGCTGATCTACAACCTCAACGTGCCTTCGCGCTGGGGCACGCAGACGCCGTTCACCAACCTCACCTTCGACTGGACCTGCCCGGATGACCTGCGCGAGCAGGTGCCGGTCATCGGCGGGCGCGAGATGCCGTTCGCCTATGGCGAGCTGCAGCAGGAGATGGACCTCATCAACCGCGCCTACATCGAGGTGATGACGGCGGGCGACGCCAAGGGCAGGGTGTTCACCTTCCCGATCCCGACCTACAACATCACGCGCGACTTTCCGTGGGAATCGGAGAACGCCGCGCGGCTGTTCGAGATGACGGCCAGGTACGGGCTGCCGTATTTCCAGAACTTCATCAACTCGGAGCTGGAGCCGAACATGGTGCGCTCCATGTGCTGCCGCCTGCAGCTCGACCTGCGCGAGTTGCTCAAGCGCGGCAACGGCCTGTTCGGCAGTGCCGAGCAGACCGGCAGCGTCGGCGTGGTGACGGTCAACTGCGCGCGCCTGGGCCACCTGCACGCCGGCGACGAAGCGGCGCTGCTGCGCGCGCTGGACCGCTTGCTCGAACTGGGCAAGCAGAGCCTGGAGAACAAGCGCAAGCGGATCCAGCAACTGATGGACCAGGGCCTGTTCCCCTACACCAGGCGCTACCTCGGCACCCTGCGCAATCATTTCTCGACGCTGGGCGTGAACGGCATCAACGAGATGATCCGCAACTTCACCGCGGACCGGCACGACATCACCTCGGCGTGGGGCGAGGCCTTCGCGCTGCGCCTGCTCGACCACGTGCGCGAGCGCATCGTGGCCTTCCAGCAGGAAACCGGCCATCTCTACAACCTCGAGGCCACGCCGGCCGAAGGCGCGACGTACCGCTTCGCGCGCGAGGACCGCAAGCGCTGGCCCGGCATCCTCCAGGCCGGCAGCGCGGCGCAGCCCTACTACACCAATTCGTCGCAGCTGCCGGTCGGCTGGACCGACGACCCGTTCGAGGCGCTGGCGCGGCAGCAGCCCCTGCAGTCGCGCTACACCGGCGGCACCGTGCTGCACCTGTACATGGGCGAGCGCCTGTCCAGCGGCGCGGCCTGCCGCGAGCTGGTGCGGCGCGCGCTGACGCGCTTCCGCCTGCCGTACATCACGGTGACGCCGACGTTCTCGATCTGCCCCACGCACGGCTACCTTGCCGGCGAGCATCCGTTCTGCCCGCGCTGCGACGAAGAGATCCTCGCGCGCAAGCGGGACGCGCTTGCCGCCTAGCCGGCTGGCCGCACGGCCGGGGGCATGGACGCCGCAATGATGGCGGCATCCCCCGCGTTTTTTCCCGACCTTTCCCCCAACCTTTTTTCAACCCGGAGCACGCATCATGACCGACCACGCACGACAATCCGCCACCTCCCTTTCCACCCCGCCGGCCGACGTTGCGCTGCGCGACGAGGAGCGCCAGCCCTGCGAGGTCTGGACCCGGGTGATGGGCTACCACCGGCCGGTGGCCAGCTTCAACGCCGGCAAGCAGGGCGAGCACCGCGAGCGCAGGTTCTTCGCGGAGCCCCATGCGGTTGCCGCCTGACACCGCCGCCGCCACTGCCGCCGCCGCGTTGCGCGTCGGCGGCATGACGGCGCTGACGACCATCGACTTCCCGGGCCGCCTGTCCGCCGTGGTGTTCTGCCAGGGCTGCCCGTGGCGCTGCGGCTACTGCCACAACCCGGCGCTGCTCGATGCCGGCGCGCCCGCCGGCATGGCGTGGGCGCAGGTGCTGGGCTTCCTGGAGGCCCGGCGCGGCCTGCTCGACGGCGTGGTGTTTTCCGGCGGCGAGCCGACCTTGCAGGCGGCGCTGCCGGGCGCCATCGCGGCGGTGCGGGCGCGCGGCTTCGAGGCCGCGCTGCACACCGCCGGCATGTATCCCGGGCGCCTGGCGGCGGTGCTGCCGGCGCTCGACTGGGTCGGCCTCGACATCAAGGCGCCCGAGCACCGCTACGACGCCATCACGCGGGTGCCCGGCAGCGGCGGACGGGCCTGGGAATCGCTGCGCCGCTGGCTGGCCAGCGGCGTGGCGGGCGAGTGCCGCACCACCTGGCACCACGGCCTGTTCGACGTCGCCGAGCTGCACGCGCTGGCCGCACGGCTGGCCGCGCTCGGCGTGACGCACTGGGCGTTGCAGGCGTGCCGCGGCGGCGCGGGCGCGGCGCTGGGCCGCGGCGACGTCGACCGGCTGGCGGCGCGCTTCAGCCATTTCACGCTGCGCGAGGCGTGAAGCGCGGCGCGCGCTTGCGCCATGTCAACCGATGCGTGGGTACGGGCCAGGCGGAGGACGTGGCCGTACTACGATGAAAGCGTGCATCACAGTAATCCGGGAGGAGGCAGGCATGCCGTTGGAACAAGCATGGAATGCGACAGGCGGTTTTGACTACCAGGGCCCGCAGGAATGGCTCGCGCCCATCACGGAGGCGCTGCGCCGCGTGGTGGACCCCGAGCTGGCGCTGAATATCCTCGACGTGGGCCTGGTCTACGCGGTGGCGGTCTCGGAGGGCGTGGTGAAGGTCACGATGACCATGACCTCGGCCGCGTGCCCGGTGGCGGACATGATTCTGGACGACGTGCAGTTCGAGCTCGAAGACACCATGCCGCTGGGCTATGCGATCGAGCTGGAACTGTGCTGGGAGCCGGCATGGTCGCCCGAGCGCATGAGCGCGGCGGCCAGGCGCGTGATGGGATGGTGAGGGCGCCGCCGCGCCGCGCGCGCGAACGCCGGCGCGGCGCGTGGCCGCGCGTCGCGGTGCTGGCGCCGGCCGTCCTCGCCTTGCTCGCGGGCCTGCTCGGCGGCCTGCTGCGCGCCGGCGTGGCGCTGCCCGGCGCCGGCGCCGCCGCGCTGCCGTGGCAGGCGTTCGCGTTCCACGGCGCGCTGATGACCGGCGGCTTCTTCGGCACGGTCATCGGCATCGAGCGGGCGGTGGCGCTGGGCCGGCCCGCGGCCTTCGCCGCGCCGCTGGCGTCGGGGCTGGGCGCGCTGCTGCTGGTGGCGGGGTTTCCCGCTGCCGGCGCGTGGCTCATGGCCGGCGGCGCGCTGGCGTTCGCCGGCGTCAGCGTGGCCGTGCTGCGGCGCCAGCCGGCCGCGCACACCGCCTTGCTGCTGGCGGCCGCGCTGGCGTGGCTGGCCGGCACCGCGGCGCTGGCTTCGGGCCGCGCGCTGGCCTCGGTCAACGCCTGGTGCTTCCTGTTCCTGGTGGTCACGGTTGCCGCCGAGCGGCTCGAGATGACGCGCCTGATGCGCCGGCGGCGCGGCGCGCAGGGCGCCTTGCTCGCCATTCTGGCCGCGCTCGCGCTGGGCGCCGCCGGCTCGGCGCTGGACGGGCGCGCGGGCACGCTGGGCGGCTGCGTCTATGGCGTGGCGCTGGCCTGCCTCGCCATCTGGCTGGCGGTGTTCGACATCGCGCGCCGCACGGTGCGCAGCCACGGACTGAGCCGCTACATGGCGGTCTGCCTGCTGCTCGGCTACGGCTGGCTGCTGGTGGCCGGGGCGGCATGGGCCGCCACCGCGGCCGGGCTGCCGTGGCGCGACGCGGCGCTCCACGCGCTGGGGCTGGGGTTCATCGTCAGCATGGTGATGGCGCATGCGCCGGTCATCCTGCCGGCCATCACGCGCATCCGGCTGGCGTTCGGCAACGGCTTCTACGCGCCGCTGGCGGTGCTGCACCTGTCCCTGGCCGCGCGGCTGGCCTTCGGGCACCGGTTGCCGGCGGTCAAGGCCGCGGCGGCGCTCGGCAACGTGGCGGCCATGCTGCTGTTCATTGCCGTCACGGCCGCCGCGGCGCGCGCGTGGCGGACCCGCGCGGCGGCGCTTGCGCGGCGGTCCTGAAAAAAAAGAGCCTGCCCGCGATGCCTCGGACATCATCGGGCAGGCTTCCAGCAGTACCACTACATCGAGGCCGCCGGGCAAGCCCCCGCACCCCGGCAACCTCACCATGATCTTGCCGCGTGCCCGCGCCGGCCGCCTTGTCGGCGGACAAGCCGATGGCAGGTGGCGCGGCTGACTCGCGCTGCTCCGCGCCTAGCCCGCGGCGAACCGCAGTTGCAGCGCCTGCACGTCGTGGATCACGACCTCGGGGCCGGCCACGCTGATGAGGGCGGCTTCGCTGAGGCGCTGCAGCGCGCGCGAGAGCGTGGCCGGCGACAGCCCCAGCTTGGAGGCGATCAGGTTCTTGTTGACGGCGAAGCGGGTCAGGTTGCCCTCGCGCGGGCGGTTCAGCAGGTAGCCGATCACGCGCTGCTGCGCGTTCTGCAGGTTGACCGTCTCGATGTCCTGCACCAGCGAATGCAGGCGCATCGACAGGCCGGCGAGCATGCGGCGCGCGAAGGACGGATCGCGGTCGATGGCGGCGAAGATGTCCTTCTTGCCGAGCAGGATGAGCAGCGTGTCTTCCAGCGCCTGGGCATCCACGAGGTAGGGCCGGTCAAGGAACATGACGGCCTCGCCGAAGGCCTGGCCGGGGCCGAAGAACTCCACGACCTTCTCGGGGTTGCCGTGCAGCGACGGCAGCGCGAGCTTGATCTGGCCGACCGCGACGACGTAGAGGCCCGGCGCCGCGTCGCCGCGCCGGAACACGTGGCCATGCCTGGGGACCCTGACCTCGCGGCAGGAGCCGGCCAGCTCGCTCAACTGGCCGGCATCGAGGTTGCGGAAAAGCGGCAGGCTGCCCAGCAGCCCGTCGAGATTGAGTTTGTGGCGCATGCTTTGTCTCGGTGACGGTGGTGGCACCGGTCGGTCTGTCGGCGCGGGCCGTCATGGCGGGGCACGCGGCAGCGGCACAGGGCGTGCGCGGCGACCGGCTCGCAGCGCATAGGATTCCACGCGGCGGCCCGCCGGATTTTGTGGTGGGTCAAGTTGCATCGCCCCGGCGCGCAGGCCGCGGCCGGATGTGACGTGGCGCGCGCGTGCCGCCTGTGCCGCGCGTGGCGCTAGCGCGCGCCTCTTCGCCGCGCCATGCGCCGGCCGATCTCGGCGAGCCGGTCATGCGGCAGCTTGTCGGCGGCGGGATAGATTTCGCGCTCCTCGCGCAAGGCATGCGCGGGATAGCCGGTGGCGAACGGGTCGAGCTCCGGCGGGGCGGCCTGCGCGGTCCCTTGCGAGACCGCTTCCAGCCACGGCTGCACGGCGCGCCACAATGCGCCGAGATGCCCGTGCTCGGCGGCGATCTCGCCGATGCGGGCGTCGAGCGCGGCGTCGCCCAGTTCCCGCAGCGCCGGAAACAGGTCTTCCTCCTCGTCCATGTGGTGCAGCGGCGCGGCGACCTGGAAGTAACGCAACGCGCCGGCGGCCGCGCTGCGCGCCTCTTCGTCCGCGCCGTGCAGCGCCACGTGCCGGGCCAGCCTGGGGCACAGGCCGGCGAAGCGCCGCACCTTGTCGTGGCAGGCCAGCAGCAGTTCGATCGGCGACTCGAAGCCGGGCAGGCTGGCGGTGGTGGAAAGCATGGTGGAGTCCCGGTTGAGGCAGGCGGCCGTGGTTTGCATCTGATCTGCGTGGAGCATGGCCGAAAGTATGGCCGAAAGCGGAACCCGCCGGTTGAGATGGAGCAAGCAGGCGCGGGAATGCGGCGGGCCGGCTGCCGCAGGCACAATCCGCAGGCGCGGTCCTTCACCGCGATCAAGCCGGCGCCGCGGCCCGGCGGCTAGCATGCGTGCGGCGGGATGGACGGCGCGGGGCCGTCCGCGCCTTGCTTGTTTGCCTGTTCGCTGGTTTGCCTGTTCGCCTGCCCCGCGCCTTGCTTCCCGCTTCGGGCGGGGGACTGATCCGATGCCGAAACCGCCGCTTTGCCCGCCATGCTTTTCCTTGTGTCCCGCCGTGTTCGGCCACACCCCGGGCCACACCCCGGGCCGGTTCCCGGAGCACCCATGAAGCCCGCGCGCCTGAGATACGAGAACGCGCCGCGGCCCGCCGTGGTCCTCGGCTGCCTGCTGCCGGCACCGTGGCTTGGCGCCGCCGCGGGACTGCTGCTGGCATTCGGCCCGCCGGACGGGCTGCCGTCGCGGTTCGCGCCGGTCGCGCTGGCGGTGGTGCATCTGCTCGCGCTGGGCATGCTGGCGCCCGTCATGGTGGGCGCGCTGTTCCAGATGATGCCGGTGATCGCCGGGGTGCGGGTGCCCGGCACCGCTGCGCTGGCGCCGCTGGCCGCGCTGCTGGGCGGGGGCGCCGCGCTGGGGCTGGCCAGCGGGTTCGTGGCCGGCTGGTTGCCCGGTTTCCGCGCGGCGATCCTGCTCGGGGCGCCGTTCCTGGGCCTGGTCGGGCTGGCCTTGCTGCGGGCCGGCGCGCGCGTGGCCGCGGCGGATGCCACCACGCGCACGCTGGCGCGCGCGGGCGCGCCGCTGATCGTGACCGTGGCCACCGGCGCGGCGCTGGCCGGCGTGCTCGGCGGGCAGTGGCAACTGCCGCTGCGGCCGCTGCTGCAACTGCACGTCGCCTGGGGCCTGGTGGGCTGGCTGGCCGCGCTGGTCGCCGGCGTCGCCACCACGGTGGTGCCGATGTTCTGGCAGGCGCCGCGGCTGCCCGCCGTGGTGGCGTCCTTCCTGCCGTGGGGAATCTGGCTGCTGTTGCTGGGCTACAGCGGGGTGGCGGTCGACCTGCCGGCGCTGGCGGAGGTGGGCGCACTGCCGCTCCTGCTGCTGCTGGCGCTGCTGGCCCTGCTCGGGCTGCGCGGCATGCTGCGGGCGCGGCGCCGGCATGATCCCGGCTGGCGGCTCTGGGTCGCGGCCTGCCTGAGCGCGCTCGCGGCGGCGGCGCTGGCGATGGCGGCCCCGCTGTTGCACGGGGTGGCCGCGCTGCCCTGGTGGATCGGCACGGCGGTGCTGGTCGGATGCGGGGTGCTGCCGGTCACGGCCATGACGGGCAAGATCGTGCCGTTCGTGATCTGGCTGCACTTGCGCCGCGGCCTGCCGCTGCCGGCGCGGGTGCCGGCCATGCAGGCGATCATTGCGCCCGCGCGGCAGCATTGGCAGGCCCGCCTGCTGCTGCTCGCCTATGTCCTGCTGCTGGCGCTGCCGCTGGCGCCGCGCTGGCTGGCCCTGGCCGGCGGCATGGCGTTCGCGCTCGCCAACGCCTGGCTCGGGCTGCAGCTGCTGTGCGCGGTGCGGGTGTTTCGCCGCGTGACGGCCGCGGGCGGGCTGCCGCCCCGGCATGCGGCCGGGTATGGCTGGCACGATGGGCATGACGGGCATGACCAAAGAGGTTGACGCAGGGCAAGCCGGGCCGGGCGCGATTGCGTAGCATGAGTCAGTGGCCGGCGGGGGCGCTTGCCTGCGCCC
>NZ_AQPL01000172.1:0-2835 GCF_000395345.1 Cupriavidus sp. WS
TGAGTCAGTGGCCGGCGGGTGCGCTTGCCTGCGCCCGCCGCGCCGTGCATTGCCAATCATCGCGAGGTGCCTTCGATGCGTCAAATGGAAATGAGCAAGGTCTTTACCCTGATGGAGTCCGGCCCGGTCGTCCTGGTGACGACCCATGACGGGCAGAAGGACAACATCATGACCATCTCGTGGACGATGGTGATGGACTTCACGCCGGTGTTCGCGCTGACCACGGGCGCGTGGAACTACTCCTACGCGGCGCTGCGCAAGCACGAGGAATGCGTCATCGCCATTCCGACGGTGGACATGCTGGACACGGTGGTCGGCATCGGCACGTGCTCCGGCGCGGACACGGACAAGTTCGCCCGGTTCAGGCTCACGCCGGTGCCGGGCAAGGTCGTCAAGGCGCCGCTGATCCGGGAGTGCTTCGCCAACATCGAGTGCAAGGTCATCGACATCGTGAAGAAGCACGACATCGTCGTGCTGGAGGCCGTTGCCGCGTGGATCGATCCCGAGCGCAAGGAGCAGCGCATGGTCCACGCCGTCGGCGACGGCACGTTCATCGTCGACGGGCGCAAGTTCGACCGGCGGGAGATGATGGCCTCCAAGCTGCCACCGGGCGTGTAGCGCACCCGCGCAAGCGCAGGCGGGCGCGCATTGCGCCGCCGCGGCGCCGGCGAAAGTGCATGCTCCCGCGCCCCGTTCGCCATGCCCTTGCACACCCCCGTGGCCATCGACTACGTTGATTCTCTGAGGCCGGCGTGGCCGCTTTGATGGGGACCAACGATGAACAGGGTCATAGGACACCTGGCCGCGCTCGTTGCCTTGGGCCTGTGTGCCGCCGGCGGAGCACGGGCAGCCGACGCCGGCTGCGGGCCCGCGCCGGCCGAGGGATCGGTGCGCTGCGACGATCCCGGCAGCGGGATGCGCTGCTCGCTGGTGACGGGCGAGCGCCCGCGCAACCAGCGCCCGTGGTGCGGCAGCGCGGCGCTGACGAGCCGCTATGAACGCATCCACGCCGAGCAGCAGCGGCTGCTGCGCGCCGGCGCGATTCGCGATGCGGATGTCGACGCGTGGCGCGCCCGGCGCGATGCCTGTGAATCCGCATCCTGCCTCGAGAGCCTGTATCACGAATGGTGGCGCTGGCGCGATGCGGGCCGCTTCCGTTCCGGGCTGCCATCCGTGCCGCCATCCGCGCGATCGTCCGTATCGCCTTCCGCATCCTCTTCCGCGGCGCTTCCCGTGCCGCCTTCGGCGCAGCCCGCCGCCAGCGTCGCGGCGCGCGTTCCGCCAAAGCCGGCACCTGTGCCCGCCGTGGCGGAAAGGGCATCGCCGGCGCCGGCGGAGGCCGGCGCGCCGGATGTCCTGGATGCTTCGGGCACTTCCTCGGATGCCTCGCCGGGCGGCACCGCCGTGGCGCCCGCCGCGTCCCCGCTGGATTCGGGCGTCCCGGTTTCGCCGGCCTTGCTGGGCGGCGTCGCCGCGTTCGGCATGGGCGCGGTCTATGCGTGGCAGCGCCGGCGCGGCCGGGGCGCGGCACCGGGCCACGGACGGCGCCGGGCCATCTCCGCGGTCATGGCGATCTTCTATGGCCTGCTGATCGTCAACGCCTTGCTGCTGCCGTTCACGCTGGGCTGGAGCTGACCGCCACCGACCAGCCGGCGCTAGCGCCCGGTGAGCAGCAGCAGCGCTTCTTCCACGCGCTTGAGGTGCGCCTCGCTGACCCGCCCGATCGGCGCGTTGCCGACGAAGCGGTGGTTCGACACGGCGCGGACCTGATCGACCAGCAGGTCGGTTTCCCGGGGCGGCTCGCCCGGCTTGGCGAACTTGCCCGCGCGCACGCGCAGCGGAAAGCCGTCGCCGCCGGCGTCCTCGTAGATGTCGGTGGTGCCGGGCAGGACGATGGTGGTCGGGTGGCCGGCCTGGTTCAGGATGTCGGTCTGGATGACGAGGGCCGGGCGCCCCGCCTTGCCCGGTTCCTCCTTGTGGGTCTGCGGGGACAGGTCGATCACCCAGACCTCCCCGCGCCGGTGTTGTGGCCTAGGCAAGCCCGTCCTCCAGGCTGTCGTCCATGGATTCGTTTTCCGCCAGCGAGCGGGCCGACAACCGGCGCGACAGGAAGGCCATGCGCTCGGCCATCGCGCGCTCGTTTTTCTCGCGCACGGCCTCGCGGACGTAGTCCGAGCTGGACATGCCGGCGCGGCGGGCAAATTCACGTGTCTGCATGGCGAACTCCTGCGTCGTGCGGAAGGAAAGGGTGGTCTGGGCGGGCTGAGCGGAGGCGGCCAGGGTCATCGCGGTCACTTGGCATGGTTACTCGGATAGACGCCATTGTATTCCTTTTTTACGTGCGATTTTGTATTACCGATGGTATTACAACAGGATGTGTTGTCACTGGGGGACGGGAAGGGCTTCCGGCGAATCCGTCGCGCATTTGTCGCCCATCCGCCGCTCATCCGCCCCGCGTCAGCCTCGTATCCACCCGCCGCCGGAAAACCCGGCGCGATGGCGGTGTCTTCGATTGTGGCTTGCCGCCGGCGCAAGGCAATGCGGCGAATTCTCAAAATTCGGCGCGGCGGCGCCGCGCATGGAATATTCCGCCGGGCTGGCGTGTTTACCGATCAGGCCCGGCGCACGCATCCGCGCCGACACTGGGGGAATGGTCATGGCATATCGCTTACCTGGATGGCTGGGCATGGGCGCGGCGGCTGCCGCGCTGTGCGCCTGCGCATCGCTCGAACCCGCGCAGACCGCGCAGAAGCTGATCGGCAGCCCGGAGAGCACCGTGCGCCAGGCGTTCGGCGCGCCCACGGAAACCTATCGGCTCGACGGCGGCACCAGCCG
>NZ_AQPL01000173.1:0-13831 GCF_000395345.1 Cupriavidus sp. WS
CGGCTCGACGGCGGCACCAGCCGCTGGATCTACTCGAAGCAGCCGCTCGGGCATGAGGTCTACGCGGCGGATTTCGACGCGGGCGGGAACCTGGCGAGCTTTCGCCAGATGCTGACCGAGAAGGAGATCTACGAAGCCCGGCCCGGCGTCTGGACCAAGCAGGACGTGGCGCAGCGTTTCGGCCTGCCGCGCGAGCCGGTGCAGTACTACCCGCTCATGAAGCGCGAGGCGTGGTCGTACCGGCTCTATGCGAGCGGCTACCAGCCGGCCCACTTCAGCGCCTACTTCGACGACCGCGGCGTGCTCGACCGCACCATGATCATCATCGATGCGCTCGGCGGCGACCGCGGCCGCAGCAAGTGACGCGGGCTGCCGGTCTCGCCCGCGCCCGCGCGCCGGCGCGAGGGGCCGGGGGCGGGCTGCGAAGCGAGGACTTCGGGCGCCCGATCCCTCCCGTTCAAAGGGAGGGCGAGACGACGCACGGCATGAGATGACATGCCGCGCGCGCGGCGCGCGGCCGCGACCGTTCAGGCGTTGAAGCCGCCGTCGATGGTCAGGCTGGCGCCGGTCACGAAGCCGGCTTCGGGGCTGGCCACGTAGGCCACCATGCCGGCGATCTCGTCGGTGCTGGCGTGGCGCTGCAGCGCCATCAGGCCATGCATCAGGTTGGCGAAGTCGCCGGTCTCCGGGTTCATGTCGGTGTTGGTCGGGCCGGGCTGCACGTTGTTGACCGTGATGCCGCGCGGACCGAGGTCGCGCGCCATGCCCTGCACGAGGCCCTGCAGCGCGGACTTGCTCATGGCGTAGGCGCTGCCGCCGGCGAACGGCATGCGCTCGGCGTTGCAGCTGCCGATGTTGATGATGCGCCCGCCGTTGCCCATGTGCGGCAGCACGGCCTTGGCGGCGACGAACACCGCGCGCACGTTCACGTTGAGCGTCTCGTCGAAGTCTTCCAGCGAGAAGCTGTCCACCGGCCCCATGCGCAGCACGCCGGCGTTGTTGACGAGGATGTCGATCTTGCCCAGGCGGTGCGCCACCGCGTTGATGGCGCCGTCGAGCGAGGCGGGGTCGGCCACGTCGGCCTTGACCGCGATGGCGCTGCCGCCCGCGGCTTCGATGCTGGCGGCCAGCTCGTTGGCGCCGGCCGCGGAGCTGTGATAGGTGAAGGCGACGGTGGCGCCGTCGCGCGCCAGCCGGCGCACGACCGCCGCGCCGATGCCGCGCGCGCCGCCGGTGACGAAGGCGACCTTGCCGGAGAGGGATGCAGACATGATGAGGTTCCTGGGTGAGTGGAGGTGAGCGAAGTATGGTCACTGGACATCGGCTCCGGTAGACCGTAATCTGGATCATCTGCTTCAACCATTGGTATAAGCTGGCCGCATGGAAGCGCTCAACCTGCTCGAATCCTTCATCCAGAGCGCCGAGACCGGCAGCTTCTCCGCCGCCGCGCGCCGGCTCGGCGTGACGCCCGCCGCGGTCAGCAAGAACGTGGCGCGGCTGGAGGCCAGCCTGGGCCTGCGCCTGTTCCAGCGCAGCACGCGCAGCCTGACGCTGACCGCCGGCGGCGAGCAGTTCCTGCACCGGGTGGGGGACCCCTACGGCGCGCTGCGCGACGCCTTCGCCAGCGTCTCGCAGGACGGCGGCAAGCCCGCCGGCGTGCTCAAGGTGAGCGTGGCGGTGGCGTTCGGCACCGAATACCTGGTGCCGCTGCTGGCGGAGTTCCTGGCGCGCTATCCCGCCATCGTGCCGGACTGGCATTTCGACAACCGCCCGGTGGACCTGATCGGCGGCGGCTTCGATGCGGCCATCGGCGGCGGCATCGAACTGACCGAGGGCCTGGTGGCGCGCGAGCTGGCGACCACCTACATGGTGGTGGTGGCGGCGCCCGCCTACATGGCCGGGCGCGGCATGCCGGCGCACCCGGCCGCGCTGGCCGGGCTCGACGCGATCGAGCGCCGCTCCATCGTCACCGGCCGCGTGCGCGCCTGGACGCTGCGCAACCAGGTCGGCGAGGAAGCGCCGGCCGCGGGCCGCACGCGCGTGATCTTCGACGACCCCGAGGCGATGGCCCACGCCGCCATGCTGGGGCTCGGCGTGGCCGTGCTGCCGATGCAGCATGCCGCGCGCTGGCTGGAGAGCGGGGCGCTGGTGCGGCTGCTGCCGGGCTGGTACGCCGAGCACGGGCCGGTGTCGCTGTACTACCCGAACAAGAAGCTGCTGCCGCCCAGGACGCGGGCGTTCGTGGCGTTCGTGGTCGAGGCGTTCCGCAGGAAGCGGCTGGCCGCGCGTTTCGACGGCCGCTGAGGGTTTGCGGTCCAGTTCACCCGCCCGACAGCGCTACGCGCGCATGGTCACGAACATGGCGCCCACGGCCGCCGCCATCATCAGTGTGGCCAGCCAGCCCAGCACCTTCAGCCGCCGGCTGATGACGAACTGGCCCATGATGTCGGCGCGCGCGGCCATCAGCATCATCAGGGCCATGATGGGCACGGAGACCACGCCGTTGATCACCGCGCTCCAGTAGAGCGCCTTGATCGGGTCGATCGCGGTGAAGCCCAGCCCGATGCCGACCAGGGTGGAGACGGCGATGATGCCGTAGAAGCGCTTGGCCTGCATCGGCGCGCGTTCCAGGCTGTTGCGCCAGCGGAAGGCGCCCGCCGCGGCGTAGGCGGACGAGCCGCCCAGCACCGGAATCGCCAGCAGGCCGGTGCCGATGATGCCGGCGCTGAACAGCACGAAGGCGAAGTCCCCGGCGATCGGGCGCAGCGCCGTGGCGGCCTGCGCCGAGGTCTGGATGTCGGTCACGCCATGCAGGTTGAGCGTGACGGCCGTGGTCAGGATGATGAAGAAGGCCACCAGGTTGGAGAAGCCCATGCCGATGCCGGTGTCGATCTTGATGCGCCGCAGGTTGGCGTCGGCCTGCGCGGGCGCGTGGATCAGCGGCCTGGCGCGCTCGTCGGCCAACTGGTCTTCCACTTCCTGCGAGGCCTGCCAGAAGAACAGGTAGGGGCTGATGGTGGTGCCGAAGACGGCCACCACGGTGGTGACGTACTCGGGCTTCCACGACATGCGCGGCGCCAGCATCTTCGCCAGCACCTGGGACCACGGGATCTGCACCACGAAGGCGGTGGCCACGTATGCCAGCAGCGCGAGCGTGAGCCATTTCAGGATGCGGACGTAGCGCCGGTAGGGAATGAAGACCTGCAGCAGCAGCGAGATCACGCCGAACACCACGGCGTAGAGCTGCGCCGGGCCGCCGGCGATGAGCCGGAGCGCCTCGCCCATCGCCGATACGTCCGCGCCGATGTTGATGGTGTTGGCCACCATCACCAGCCCGACCACGCTGTACAGCAGCCACGCCGGATAGTGCCGCCGGATGTTGGTGGCCAGCCCGTGGCCGCTCACCCGCCCGATGCGCGCGCTGACCACCTGGATGCCGACCATCAGCGGATAGGTGAAGAGCACGGTCCACAGCATGTTGAAGCCGAACTGCGCGCCCGCCTGCGAATAGGTGGCGATGCCGCTCGGGTCGTCGTCGGCGGCGCCCGTGATCAGTCCCGGGCCGAGCTTCCTGAGCCAGTATCCGGCCGTATTGCCGGCGGGTTCCGTCTGCGTGGCGGTGGTTTCCATGTCCGGCACCATCGTCTGCCCTTCGTGGCCTGGCGGCATGGCTGCTGTGTCAGGAAAGCAGGTACATGTTCTGGCGGCTGGCCGCGTAGCGGGTCCTGGCCAGTTCCAGGATCTGCTCGCGGTGCCGGTCGAAGGCGGCCAGCACCTCGGGCTCGGCCGGGCCCATCGCCGGGTCGAGATGGGCGAGCACGGCATCGTTGACGAGAAACGTGACTTCGCGCGCGTTGTCGTAGCCCCAGAACCACACGCAGTGCTTGGCCGCGTCGTAGCTGCGGCTCGGGTTGGGAAAGCTGAGTGCCATGTTGCGCCTCGGTTGGCCGGACACCTGTTCCGGCCGGTGCTTGCCGGCGGCGCGCGGACGTTCCGTGCGGGCCGGTGCGCAAAAGCGGATGATGGGCGTCTCGTCGATCGGTATGGGCCCGGATTGAGCCACGCCCCAATCATACGCTGGCCGGATGCCGATGCCGTGTCAGGCCGCCATCCCCAGGAACTGCTGCAGTTCCGGCGTGGCCGGCTTCGTGAACAGGTCTTCCGGCGCGCCCACTTCATGCACGCGGCCCTGGTGCATGAACACCACGCGGTTGCACACCTCGCGCGCGAAGCGCATCTCGTGCGTGACCATCAGCAGCGTCATGCCTTCGCTGGCCAGCTGGCGCACCACGTTGAGCACCTCCATCACCAGTTCCGGGTCCAGCGCCGAGGTGATCTCGTCGCACAGCAGCGCGCGGGGCTGCATCGCCAGCGCGCGCGCGATGGCCACGCGCTGCTGCTGGCCGCCGGAGAGCTGGTCGGGATAGCTGTCGAATTTCTCCGCCAGCGCCACCTTGGCCAGGCATTCGCGCGCGCGGGTGCGGGCCTCGGCCTCGCTCACGCCGGCGGCCACGGTGGGCGCGAGCATGACGTTGCGCCCGGCGCTCAGGTGCGGGAACAGGTTGAACTGCTGGAAGATCATGCCGACCTTGCGGCGCAGCGCGCGCAGCTCCAGCTCGGTGCTGCCGAGCTTGGCGCCGGCCACCGTGATGTTGCCTTCGTCGATGCTTTCCAGGCCGTTGATGCAGCGTAGCAGCGTGCTCTTGCCCGAGCCGCTCTTGCCGATGATGGCGACCACCTCGCCGGCTTCGATCTTGAGGTCGATGCCCTTGAGCACTTCGTTGGCGCCGAAGCGCTTCTTCACGTTTTCAATGGCGATGAGCGACATTGAGCTTCCTTTCCAGGTGGCGGCTGTAGCGGGACAGGGGCCAGCACAGCGCGAAATAGATCAGCGCGACCAGCGCGTAGACGGTGAAGGGGCTGAAGGTGGCGTTGGTGATCACGGTGCCGGCCTTGGACAGCTCGACGAAGCCGATGATCGACGCCAGCGCGGTGCCCTTGATGATCTGCACGACAAAGCCCACGGTGGGCGCGATGGCGATGCGCAGCGCCTGCGGCAGGATCACGTGGCGCATCTGCTGCACGTGGCCCAGCGACAGGCAGCCCGCGGCTTCCCACTGCCCCCTGGGGATGGCCTCCACGCAGCCGCGCCAGATCTCGGCCAGGTAGGCGCCCGACCACAGCGACAGCGCCAGGCCGGCGGCCAGCCACGCGGGAATCTCCACGCCGAACAGCGCCAGCCCGAAGAAGGCCAGGAACAACTGCATCAGCAGCGGCGTGCCCTGGAAGATTTCGATGAAGGCCCAGGCCGCGCGGCGCGCCGCCGCGCGCCGGCTGATGCGCATGAACAGCACCACGAGGCCGGTGGCGGCGCCGCCGATAAAGGCCACCAGCGACAGCACCACGGTCCAGCGCGCGGCCAGCAGCAGGTTGCGCAGGATGTCCCACGTCGAGAAATCGGTCATCGGGCTCTCCGGAACAGCAGGCCGCCGATGCCGCGCAGCGCCTGGCGCAGGCCGATGGCGAGCAGCAGGTAGATGCCGGTGGTCAGCAGGTAGACCTCGAACGCGCGGAAGTTGCGGCCCTGCACGAAATTGGCGGCGAAGGTCAGGTCTTCGGCGGCGATCTGCGAGCACACCGCCGAGCCCAGCATGACGATCACCACCTGGCTGGACAGCGCCGGCCAGATCTTGCGCAGCGCCGGCAGCAGCACCACGTGGCGGAACACCTGGAACGGCGCCAGCGCCAGGCTGGCGCCCGCTTCGAACTGGCCGCGCGGCACCGCGGCGATGCCGGCGCGCACGATCTCCGCGCTGTAGGCGCCGAGGTTGATGACCATCGCCAGGATGGCGGCGGTCATCTCGCCCAGGTGCACGCCCGCGCTGGGCAGGCCGAAGAAGATGAAGAACAGCTGGATCAGGAACGGCGTATTGCGGATCAGCTCCACATAGCCGCCGGCGACGGCGGCCAGCCAGGCCGGCCCCTGCGTGCGCGCCCAGGCGCAGGCGATGCCCAGGGCCACCCCGAGCACGCCGCCCACGGCGGTGAGTTCGGCGGTGACGGCGATGCCGTGCGCGAACACGCCGGCATAGTCGAAGGCCGAGAGAAAGTCGAATTGATAGGACATGCGGTGCCGTAGGTGGGCGCCCGGCGAGCGCGGGCGTGACCGGCCGCCCCGGTGCGTCCGGGGCGGCGGGACTTCAGGACTTCAGAGCATCAAGGCATCGAGGCATCAGAGCGTGGAGGGCAGCGGCATGCCGAGCCACTTCACGGTCAGCGCGTTGAGCTCGCCATCCTTCTTGACCTCGGCCAGGATGGCGTTGACCTTGGCCTGCAGCTTGGGCTCGCCCTTGTTCAGGCCGATGAAGCACGGCGAGTTCTTGATCAGGAATTTCGGCTCCGGCTTCTTGGGCGGGTTCCTGGCCAGGATGGCCGCGGCCACCACGTTGCCCGTGGCCACCAGCTGCACCTGGCCCGAGAGGAAGGCGCTGATGGTGCCGTTGTTGTCCTCGTAGCGCTTGATGGTGGCGGTGGGCGGGGCGATCTTGCTCAGTTCCAGGTCCTCCACCGCGCCGCGCGTCACGCCCACGGTCTTGCCGGCCAGCTCGGCCGCGCTGGCGACTTTCTGGTCGGCCGGGCCGAACACGCCGTTGTAGAAGGGCGCATAGGCCTCGCTGAAGTCGATGGCCTTCTCGCGCTCGGGGTTCTTGCCCATGCTGGAGATCACCAGGTCCACCTTCTTTGTCTGCAGGTAGGGCACGCGGTTGGTGCTCGTCACCGGCACCAGTTCCAGCTTGACGCCCATCTTTTTGGCGATCAGCGCGGCCACGTCGATGTCCAGGCCTTGCGGCTTCATGTCGGCGCTGACCGAGCCGAACGGCGGGAAGTCCTGCGGCACCGCAACCTTGAGCACGCCGGCCTTGACCACGTCGTCGAGCGCTTCGGCGCTGGCGGCGTGCATGGTGAAGGCGAGCGCGGTGGCGCCGAGGCCGAGGAGGAGTCTGGAGAGCTTCATTGGGGGTCCTTGCTAGCTTACCGTTTGGGTTGGGGTGAAGGGGAAACGGGTCCGGGGCGCTCAGTTGCCGCGCCCGAGCGGGCGCAATGCCTGGCGCAGCGGGTCGGGGCGGTCGTCGGGCGTGGCCGCGCTCAGGCCGGCTTCGACGTCGCCGAGATGGGCGTCCATCAGCGCGATGGCCTGCTCGGTGTCGCCGCGCGCCAGCGCCGCCACGATCTGCGCATGGTCGGCGCACGAGGCATGGGCCTGGTGGCTGGACTGGTAGCGCATGGCGATCAGCGTGGTGCGCGCGGTCAGGTCGCGCAGCGTGTCGGCCAGCAGCACGTTGCCCGCGCATTCGCCCAGGCACACGTGGAAGTCGCCCAGCAGGTAGCTGCGCAGCGCGGCGTCGTCGGCCGCCAGCGCGCGCTCTTCCTGCGCCACGTGTTCCTGCAGCCGGCCGATGGCCTGGGCGGTGAGCGGCGGCGCGTAGCGCAGCAGCCCGAGTTCGATGGCGCGCCGCGCGGCAAAGGCCTGGCGGGCTTCCTGGCGCGACGGCTCGATCACGAACCAGCCGCGCCGCGACGACACCGTGACGATGCCGCGCGCGGCCAGCCGCGTGAGCGCCTCGCGCACCAGCGTGCGGCTCACGCCGAACAGCCCGGCCAGCGCCTGCTCGCCCAGGCGCGTGCCGGGGGCCAGGCGCTGGGCCAGGATCGATTGCGTGATGCGCTCGGCGATCTCGGCCGAGGACGCGGCGCGGCCGTCGTCAGCGCCGGCTTGGAGTGCCGGCGGCAGGGCGGCGTTGTCGGAAAGGTCGGGCGTGGGCAAAGTCATGCCACGCTGTAACGCAATAGGTATGCCAGCCTGATATACAAGCAGCGCGCACAGGTTTTGTACGCAAAAATGGCATCGGCGTCATGCGGGCGTGCACCAGTTGGGCGCCGGCGGCGCCGCGCGCCGGGCCGCGTGCACGCCGATGGTGCGGGCCGCCAGCTTGGTGTGGCGGCCCGGCGGGCTTACCAGCCGCCTCCCAGCGCCCGGAACGTCGCCACCGCCGCGCGCGCGTTGTCGGCATGCACGCGCGCCTGCTGGTCGCGCGCGGCCAGCAGCTGGCGCTCTTCGTCCAGCACTTCGAACAGGCTCACGGCGCCGCCCTTGTAGGCGTCCTCGGAGGCGCCGCGCGCGCGTTCGTGGGCGTCGATCTCGGTGTTCAGCTCCTTGCCCTGCGCTTCGAGCTCGGTGAGGGTGACGACGGCGTTCTCCACGTCCTCGGTGGCGCGCAGCATGGCCTTGCGGTAGTTGGCCAGCGCCTCGGCATTGGCGCCGCGCGCCTGCGCGACTTCGGCATCGACCCGGCCAAAGTCGAACAGGCGCCAGCGCAGGCCGGCCACGCCGACCGGCTGGAACGAGCCGGCCGAGAACAATTTGCCGGTGCTGAAGCTCTCGAAGCCGAGCAGCGCGGACAGCGACAGCTTGGGGTAGTACTCGGCGGTGGCCGCGCCGATGCGCGCGTTGCTGGCGGCCAGCCGGCGCTCGGCGGCGATCACGTCGGGGCGGCGGCGCAGCAGGTCGGCCGGGCCCTGGGCCACGGAGATGGCGGGCACGGCGAGGCTGGGCTTGGCCGCCGGCCGGGCCAGTTCGGCGGCGTAGGTGCCGGGCTGCGCGCCCATCAGCACGTCGAGCCGGTTCAACTGGGTCTGCAGCTCGATGCGCAGCGGCGGGATGGTGACGCGCGCCTGCGCCACCAGCGCCTCGGCCTGCGCGACTTCGCGGCTGGACGACAGGCCGTCGTCGAGGCGCAGCTTCACGAGGTCGAGCAGGCGGGCGTTGGTCTGCACCTGTTCCTGCGCGATGGCGATGCGCTGCTGCGCGCCGCGCACGCGGAAATAGGCGTCGGCGGCTTCGGCCGCCACCGACACGCGCACGCCGAGCTGCTCGGCCTGCGCGGCCTGGGCTTCGGCGTCGGCCGCCTCGGCGCCGCGCCGCAGGCCGCCGAACAGGTCGATCTCCCAGCTCGCGCCGGCGCCCACGTCATAGAGCGCGGGATTGCGGTTGTAGCCGGGGAACTGGCTGGCGATGCGGCCGATCGGGCTGCCGAGCGACTGGCGCTCCTTGACCGCCTGCGCCGACAGGCTGCCCTGCGGCAGCAGCTGCGCGCCGGCTTCGGCGGCCGCCGCGCGGGCCTGCTGCACGCGCGCCAGCGAGGCGGCGAGGTCCAGGTTCTGGTCCAGCGCGCGCTGCACGATGCGGGTCAGCACGGGATCGTCGAAGCCGGTCCACCAGTTGTCCAGCGGCGGCGCGGGCAGCGTTGCGGCGCGCGCGGCCAGCACCTCGGCATGCGGGTAGGCGGCGGCCGTCTCCAGCGCTGGCTGCCGGTAGTCGGGCCCGACCGCGGCGCAGGCCGCCAGCCCGAGGGCGGCGAGCGCGCCTGCCGCGCGCGCGGCATGGCGCATGGCGCCCGTGCGTACCGGTTTCCGGTCTGGCTTGCGCCCGATGCGGGGCGGGGTCCGATCCATTGTCCATCTCCTTTTGCGGAAGTCCGGGAAGCGGCGCCGTCGCCGCCTCGCGAAAATCGTTCAACAAGTTACTTGCATGATGATATTTACAACTCTATACTAACTTTCATCTTGATAGCAACATGATTTTCGGAGGTAGGGAACATGCGGAAAACGCCGCTCGACACAGCCCCGTGCCCCATCGCCCGCAGCCTGGCGCGGGTGGGAGAGTCGTGGAGCGTCCTGATCCTGCGCGAGGCGTTCTACGGCACGCGCCGCTTCGACGACTTCCAGAAGCAGCTCGGCATCGCGCCCAACATGCTGTCGCGCCGGCTCGAGATGCTGGTTGGCGAAGGGCTGCTGGAGCGCCGCCAGTATTGCGACAAGCCGCCGCGCTCCGAATACCTGCTGACCCCGCGCGGCCGCGATTTCCGGCCCGTGATGCTGGCGCTGCTGGCGTGGGGCAACCGGCACTACGCGCCCGAGGGCGAGCGCGTGGTGCTGGTGGACCGCCATACCGGCGCCACCGTCACGCCGGTGCTGGTCGATGCCGCCACCGGGCGGCCGATCACCGAAGCCGACCATTTCGTCGCGGCCGGGCCGGCCGCCAGCGAGCGCATGCGCGCCCGCCTGGCGAGGTCGGACGGCGCGCGCGCCAACGCCGCCAGCGGCGCCCCCATCCCTGGCGACCCGCTGACCGCGGGCGCCGCCTGAATCCGCATTGAAGAGGAAGCGTCATGACTAGTGAAATCGCCGCCGACCGGGCCGGCTCCGATCCCATCCCCGCGGCGAAACCCCGCGTCAGCCGCAAGCGCCTCGTGCTGGCCGGCGCGCTGGTCGCCGCCGGCGTCGGCCTGGCGGTCTACGGCCAGCACTGGTGGACCCACGGCCGCTTCCAGGAAAGCACGGACGATGCGTATGTCGGCGGCGAGGTCACGGTGGTCGCGCCCAAGGTGGCCGGCTACCTGGCCGAGGTGCTGGTGACGGACAACCAGCAGGTGCATGCCGGCGACCTGCTGGCCCGCATCGACGACCGCGACTACCGCGCCGCGCTGGCCAAGGCCGAAGGCGCGGTGGCCGCGCAGCAGGCGCTGCTGGTCAACCTGGACGCCACGCGCGCGCTGCAGGACGCCGTGATCGGCCAGGCCCGCGCCGCGGTGACGGCGGTGGATGCCGATACCGTGCGCGCCCGCGACGACCAGGCCCGCTACCAGAGCCTGGCGGCCAAGTCGGCGGTGTCGGTGCAGAGCTCGCAGAAGGCCGATGCCGACTACAAGCAGTCGCTGGCCAACACGCAGCGCGCGCAGGCCAGCCTGCTGGCCGCGCAGCGCCAGATCGACGTGATCGCCACGCAGAAGCTGCAGGCCCAGGCCGCGCTGGCGCAGGCCCTCGCCGAGCGCGACATCGCGCGCCTGAATGTCGGCTACACCGAGCTGCGCGCGCCCATCGACGGCATCGTCGGCAACCGGCGCGCGCGCGTGGGCGCCTACGCCGCCAGCGGCACGCAGCTGCTGTCGCTGGTGCCCACGCACGGGCTGTGGGTCGATGCCAACTTCAAGGAAGGCCAGCTCGCGCGCCTGCGGCCCGGCATGCGCGCCACGGTGGAGGCCGACGTGCTGCCCGGCCAGGTCTTCCGCGGCCGCGTGACCAGCCTGGCGCCGGCCACCGGCGCGCAGTTCAGCGTGCTGCCGCCCGAGAACGCCACCGGCAACTTCACCAAGATCGTGCAGCGCGTGCCGGTGCGCATCATGCTCGACGAGAACGACGCCAGGCTCGCGCAGCTGCGCCCGGGCCTGTCCGTGGTGGCCGAGATCGACGCCCGCGCCGACGCGCAGGTGCGGCAATGAGCGGCGCCGCGCTGGCGGGCGCGCAGTCCGGCACGCAATCCGGCGCGCAGTCCGGCACCGCTGCCGGGCAGCCCGCGCCGGTCCGCCCGCCCGCGGGTTTGCCGGACTTCTCGCCGGCGTCGATGACCACCGGCGCCAAGGTGTTCGCCTTCGCCACCATGTGCGTGGGCATGTTCATCGCGCTGCTCGACATCCAGATCGTCTCGGCCTCGCTGCGCGACATCGGCGGCGGGCTCTCGGCCGGCACCGACGAGACCGTGTGGGTGCAGACCAGCTACCTGATCGCGGAGATCATCGTGATCCCGCTGTCGGGCTGGCTCGCGCGCGTGATGTCCACGCGCTGGCTGTTCGCGGCGTCGGCGGCCGGCTTCACGCTGACCAGCCTGCTGTGCGGCATCGCCTGGAACATCCAGAGCATGATCGCCTTCCGCGCCATGCAGGGCTTCCTGGGCGGCTCGATGATCCCGCTGGTGTTCACCACCGCGTTCATGTTCTTCGGCGGCAAGCAGCGCGTGATCGCCGCGGCCACCATCGGCGGGCTGGCCTCGCTGGCGCCCACGCTCGGGCCCACCGTGGGCGGCTGGATCACGGACCACTTCTCGTGGCACTGGCTGTTCTTCATCAACCTGGTGCCGGGCATCTTCGTCATGGTCGCGGTGCCGATGTTCGTGCGCGTGGACCGGCCCAACTGGTCGCTGGTGCGCGGCGCCGACTACCTCGGCATGACGCTGATGGCGCTGTTCCTCGGCTGCCTCGAATACACGCTGGAAGAAGGCCCGCGCTGGGACTGGTTCGGCGACGACACCATCCGCGCCACGGCCTGGATCGCCGCGCTGGCCAGCGTCGGCTTCGTGTGGCGCAGCCTGACCTACGCCAACCCGGTGGTGGACCTGCGCGCGCTCAAGGACCGCAACTTCGCGCTCGGCTGCTTCTTCTCGTTCATCGCCGGCGTGGGCATCTTCGCCACCATCTACCTCACGCCGTTGTTCCTCGGCCACGTGCGCGGCTTCAGCGCTTTGCAGATCGGGCTGGCGGTGTTTTCCACCGGCGTCTTCCAGGTCATGTCGATCCCGCTCTACGCCTTCTTCGCCAACCGCGTGGACCTGCGCTGGCTGCTGATGGTCGGGCTGGCCTGCTTCGCGTTCTCGATGTGGCAGTTCGCGCCGATCACCAGCGACTGGGGCGCCGACCAACTGATGCTGCCGCAGGCCTTCCGCGGCATGGCGCAGCAGTTCGCGGTGGCGCCGGTGGTCACGCTGACGCTGGGCGCGCTGCCGCCGGAGCGGCTCAAGCTGGCCTCGGGGCTGTTCAACCTGATGCGCAACCTGGGCGGCGCGATCGGCATCGCGGTGTGCGCCACTATCCTCAACGACCGCACCAACCTGCATTTCCTGCGGCTGGCCGAGCATCTCAACGCCGGCAACGAGGCGATGGCCGCGCTGCTGCAGTCGGCCGGCAGCAGCATGGCCGCCTGGGGCTTCGACCCGGCCGGCGCGCAGTCGGCCGCCGTCAGGCAACTGTGGACGCTGGCCTACCGCGAGGCGCAGACGCAGAGCTTCGGCGACGTCTTCGTCGCCATCATGGCCTGCTTCGTCATCGCCACCGCGATGGTCCCGCTGATGCGCAAGGTGGCGCCGCCAAAGGCGCCCTCGGCCGATGCGCACTGAACCCGGGCCGGCCTTGCCGCCGTGGAGGACAACCATGCTCGTTCGCCATCTGGCCGCGCTGGCCGGCGCGGCGCTGCTGGCCGCCGGCGCCGCCGGCGCCGCCACCGAGGCGCCGCCGGGCAGCAGCCTGGCCTGCGCCCGCGCCGACAACATGTACTGCCGCGTGCCGCCGCGGCCCGGCGCGCGGCCGGCAGGCGACATGAAGGCGGCATGAAAGAGACAGGAAGGTGGCATGGGCGGGTGTGGCCGGCGGTTTGGCTATCATGGTGAAAGTATCGTGATGCCGAACGGAGCCGCCGACCATGCAGAGAAAGACCTTCAGGAACATGCAATGCCCCATCGCCCGCGGGCTGGAACGGGTCGGCGAGTGGTGGAGCATGCTGCTGATGCGCGAGGCGTTCTACGGCACGCGCCGCTTCGACGACTTCCAGAAGAACCTGGACATCGCCCCCAACATGCTCACGCGCCGGCTCACCGCGCTGGTGGAGGAGGGGTTGCTGGCGCGGTGCCAGTACTCGGAGAAGCCGCCGCGCTACGAATACGTGCTGACCCCGGTGGGACGCGATTTCCTGCCGGTGCTGCTGGCCATGCTGACCTGGGGCAACAAGCATTTCGCGCCGGAAGGGGCGAGCGTGGAAGTGGTCGACAAGGCCACTGGCAAGGTGGCCGAGCCGGTGCTGGTGGATGCCGGCACCGGCGAGCGCCTCGATTTCGCGCGGTACACGCTGGCGCCCGGGCCGGCGGCGGCGGAGGGCACGCGCAGGCGGCTTGCCGCCGCGCAAGGGTTCTTGTCGGGCGCCGGGCCGGCGCCCGACGATGTGGCAG
>NZ_AQPL01000174.1:0-614 GCF_000395345.1 Cupriavidus sp. WS
CCCGACGATGTGGCAGGGCAGGCCTAGCAGGCGCCGCGGCGGACAGGCGCGGCGCCCGCCCGGCCTGCCGTGCATTTTGCTGGTTTCACTTATTTCATCGAGGCGGGAGACGTCATGAAAATTCTGGTCCTGGGCGCGGGCGCGATGGGCGGCTACTACGGCGGCCGGCTGATGCAGGCGGGCGCGGATGTCACATTCCTGGTGCGGCCGCGGCGCGCCGAAATCCTGGCCCGCGACGGCCTCGTGGTGCGCAGCGAGCTGGGCGACATCCGCACCCCGGTGAAGACGGTGCAGGCCGCCGAGGTGCGGCCCGGCTACGACCTCGTGCTGCTGGCCTGCAAGACCTATGACCTCGACAGCGCCATGCAGGCGCTCGATCCGGCGCTGGACGGCGGGGGCGGCGGGGGCGGCAATGGCGGCAAGGCCGCGGCCATCCTGCCGCTGGTCAACGGCCTGCGCGCCTACGAGACGCTGGACGCGCGCTACGGCCGCGCGCGCGTGCTGGGCGGCGTTTCCTACATCGCCACCACGCTGGATGCGTCCGGCACCGTGATCCACCAGGGCCCCGGCGACCGCCTTGTGGTCGGCGCGCGCGCCGAGGCGGCGCAGCCGCT
>NZ_AQPL01000175.1:0-547 GCF_000395345.1 Cupriavidus sp. WS
CGAGGCGGCGCAGCCGCTGGCGCGCGCGTTCCACGAACTGGCGGCCGCCACGCCCGGCACGCGCGAGCTGTCGGCGGACGTGGACCAGGCGCTGTGGAACAAGTGGGTGATGATCGCCTCCGGCGCGCTGATGACCTGCCTGATGCGCGGCACCGTGGGCGAGATCGTGCGCACCGACGACGGCCGCGCGCTGATGCGGCAGGCGATGGACGAATGCGCCGCGGTCGCGCGCCTGTCGGGCCACGCGCTGCCCGAGCCGGTGGGCAAGGCGATGCACGAGCGGCTGCTGGACGCCGGCTCGGCCTGGGCCGCCTCGATGATGCGCGACATCGCCCAGGGCGCGCCGCGCCTGGAGGCGCGCGACATCGTCGGCGACATGGCCGACCGCGCCGGGCGCCTCGGGCACGCGGTGCCGCTGGTGCGCACCGCCTACGCGCATCTGCAGGTCTACGAGGCCCAGCAGGCCCGCCGCGCCGCCGGCTGAAGGCCGCCTAGCCGGCCGCCGCGGCCTGCGCGGCGGCGGCCGCGCGCCGCTCGCGCGCGGCCA
>NZ_AQPL01000176.1:0-19564 GCF_000395345.1 Cupriavidus sp. WS
CCGCGCGCCGCTCGCGCGCGGCCAGCCGGAACGCGCCCGGCCCCACGCCGAAATATGCCTTGAACGCGCGCCCGAAGGCCGCCTCCGAGGCATAGCCGCATTGCTCGCCGATGCTGGCCGCCGATTCGCGGTCCAGCGTCAGCAGGCGCGCCGCCATTTCCATGCGCAAGGTGGTGACGAACTGCAGCGGCGTCTCGCCGCTGAGCTGCGCGAAGCGCCGCGCGAAGGTGGCGCGCGACACGTTGCACACCTGCGCCAGCGACGCCACCGACCACGGCCCGGCCGGCGCCGCGAGCACCGCGTCCACGGCGCGCGCCAGGCGCACGTCGGCCATCAGGGCCAGCAGGCTGTGGCTCGCGCCGCCCTGCGCGATCAGCGCGCGCAGCAGCAAGGTCAGCAGCGCCGTCGACAACTGCCCGATCACCGCCGCCGCGCCCGGCTCGGGTGCCCGCGCCTCGCTGCGCATCATGCCGATCAGGGCCGCCAGCCACGCGCAGTCGGCGCGCCGCGCGGTGGCGATGCGCAGCACCGGCGGCAGGTGGCGCAGCAGCATGGTGCCCGGCAGGCCCAGCACGAAGGTGCCGCACAGCATGTCGAGCCCCGCGTCGTCGCCGGGGATCGACAGCTCGGTCAGCAGGCCGTTGAAGCGGGCCTGCGGAGTGGCCGTGGCGGCAGCATCGGCACCGGCACCGGCGCGCAGGCTGCGCAGCGTGTGCGCGTTGCCGTGCGGGAACAGCAGCACATCGCCGGCATCCAGCTGCAGCGCCTCGCCGCCCACCTGCGCGTGCGCCTGCCCGCCCAGGATGATGTGGTAGGGCAGGTGCCCAGGCGGCGCGGCCGCGTTCTCCACGCGCCAGATGCCGGCGAAGTGGCAGTGCAGGTCCACGGTGCCGGCGGGCGCGAGCATGCGGACCAGTTCCGTCAGGCTGTCCATGATCGGGTTCGGTTGAGACGATAAGGCAAGATAATGCGACGATTATATGCGGTAAAGGACAGTTTTGACGCCTAGACTTCGGGTCATGGATGCAGCGCGCACAAACGCCGCGCGGTCCATCAACCAACCCGCAAAGGAGTCCATCATGTCCCGTCTTCACACCATCGCCGCCGCCGAAGCCACCGGCCAGACCGCCGAACTGTTCGCCGCCATCAGGAAGGCCGTCGGCAAGGTTCCCAATGCCTACCTGACCATCGGCAGCAACGCGCCGGCCGTGCTGGCCAACGTGCTGCAGACCGGCGCGCTGCTGCAGAAGAATTCCACGCTGAGCGCGCGCGAAGTGGAGGCCATCAACCTCGCCGTCAGCGAAGCCTCGGCCTGTGACTATTGCGTGGCCGCGCACACCCTGACCGGCAAGATGGCCGGCTACAGCGCCGAGCAGACCCGCGAGCTGCGCGCCGGCGCCTATGCCGAGGACGGCAAGATCGACGCGCTGGTCCGCTTCGCGCTGACCCTGGTCAAGACCAGCGGCACGCTGCCCGCGGGCGCGGTGGACGCCGTGCGCGCCGCCGGCTACACCGACCGCCAGATCGTCGAGAGCATCCAGGCCGTGAGCGCGATCCTGTTCACCAACATGTTCAACCGCGTCAACGACACGGTGGTGGATTTCCCCAAGGTGGCGTGAGCGGGGCGGGGAGGGCCGGCGGCCCTCCTGTCCCGGGCGGCTATCGACATGCGGAATGCTTCGTTTCACCGCGGCCCGCCGCTGTGGAGAATGGTGGATCCTTCCACTCGTCCGCCCGCCATGCCAACGATCCTGCCTCGCCTTCTCGCCGCCAGCCTGCTGGCGGCCGCCGCGCTTTCCCCGCTTGCCGCGCAGGCCGACACGGCCATTCTCAACGCCGGCTACGACGTCACCCGCGAGCTGTACCGCGACATCAACCCCGGCTTCATCGCCAGCTGGAAACAGGCCACCGGCGAGACCGTGGTGGTCAACCAGTCGCACGGCGGCTCGAGCAAGCAGGCGCGCTCGGTGGCGGATGGGCTGGACGCAGATGTGGTGACGATGAACCAGGAGACCGACATCGACATCCTGGTGCAGCGCGGCGTGGTGGCGCCGGACTGGAAGAAGCGCCTGCCCGACAACGCCGCGCCGTACTACTCCACCATCGTGTTCCTGGTGCGCAAGGGCAATCCCAAGCGCATCCTCGACTGGGACGACCTCGGCCGCGCCGGCGTGCAGGTGATCGTGCCCAATCCCAAGACCTCGGGCAACGGCCGCTACACCTACCTCGCGGCGTGGGGCGCGGCGATCCGCAAGGGCGGCGGCGAAGCACAGGCGCGCGAGGCGGTGACGCGGCTGTTCCGCAACGTGCCGGTGCTCGACACCGGCGGGCGCGGCGCCACCACCAGCTTCACGCAGCGCCAGCTCGGCGACGTGCTGGCCACCTTCGAGAGCGAGGTGCACCAGATCCGCAAGGAACTCGGCGACAGCTTCGAGGTGGTCTACCCGAGCCAGTCGATCATCGCCGAGGCGCCGGTGGCGGTAGTCGACAAGGTGGTGGACAAGCGCGGCACGCGCAAGGTGGCCACGGCCTACCTGCAGTACCTGTGGTCCGACGCCGGCCAGGAGGTGATCGCCAGCCAGTTCTACCGGCCGCGCGCGCCGGCGGTGCTCAAGGCGCACGCGGCGCAGTTCCGCCCGATCACGCTGTTTACCGTCAATGACGTGTTCGGCAGCTGGGCGCAGGCGCAAAGCCGGCACTTCGCCGACGGCGGCGAGTTCGACAAGATCTACCAGGGCCGGCAGTAAGCCGCCCGACGCCCCGAATATCAACGGGGTTTTCTCCCCTCTCCCGCTTGCGGGAGACGGGACGGGGGAGAGGGCCGGCGGCGCTACGAAGCAAAGCCGCCGCGCCCCGCCCGACCCCGCATTCCCCCGCTACCGCGGCGCATTCAACCCGTTGCGCGCATTCAGGTGCTTGACCAGCTTGCCCAGCGTGGTGGCCTGGATCAGCAGGCTGAACACCACCACCAGGTAGGTCACGCCGATCAGCATCTCGCGCCCGTGGAACTCCGGCAGCGACAGCGCCAGCGCGATCGAGATGCCGCCGCGCAGCCCGCCCCAGGTCATGATGGTGGCCGAGTGCGGGTTGAGCCGGCGGAAGTTCTGCAGCGCCAGCAGCGGAATCGCCACGCTGATGGCGCGCGCGATCAGCACCACGGGAATCGCCGCCAGCCCCAGCCAGACGATATGCAGGTGCAGCGACAACGCGATGATTTCCAGCCCGATCAGGCCGAACAGCACCAGGTTGAGCAGTTCGTCGAACAGGCCCCAGAAGTTGAACAGGTGTTCGCGCGTCTTCTCGGACATCGAAGTGGCGGCGCCGTGGTTGCCGATCACCAGCCCCATGATGACCACCGCCAGCGGCGCGGACACGTGCACCAGCTCGGCCAGGCTGTAGCCGCCGGTGGCCAGCGCCAGCGTGATGAGGATCTCCACCGGATAGCTCTCGATGCCGCGCAGCAGCAGCGAGGCGCCGTAGCCGAGCGCCGCGCCCAGCACCAGCGCGCCCAGCACTTCGCGCGCCAGCGCCGTGGCCACGTGCGCGGCGGAGAATTCGGTGGCGCCGGTGGCCAGGCCCACCAGCGTAAGGAAGGCCACCACCGCGGTGCCGTCGTTGAACAGCGACTCGCCGGCGATCTTGGTCTCCAGGCTTTCCGGCGCGCCCGCGCTCTTGAGCACGCTCAGCACGGCGATCGGGTCGGTGGGGGAGATCAGGGCGCCGAACACCAGGCACCACAGCAGGCTGATGGGGTGGCCGAGCCACTGCGCCACGTAATAGAAGCCGGCGCCCACGGCGGCGGTGGAGATCACCACGCCCACGGTGGCCAGCAGCAGCACCGCGCGGCGCTGGCGGCGCATGCGCGAGAGGTCGACGTGGAGCGCGCCGGCGAACAGCAGCAGGCTGAGCAGGCCGTGGAAGACCACGTCGGAGAAATCGATCTGGGCCACCAGCTTGCGGGCCTGGGCGACCATTTCGGGATGATTGAAGCCGAGCACGGAGACGCTCAGGCAAGTCACCAGCCCGACGGCGGTGATGCCCAGCGTGTCGGGCAGCTTGATGAAGCGGTAGTTGATGACGCCGAAGATGGCGATGAGGGTGAAAAGGGCGCCGGTCCCTTGGAATACAGTCATGCGAGGGGGTCTCCTGCCTTACAGGCGTTGCGAGATGGATGGGATCGCGCGCGCGGACGCGCCATGTGTATTCTATGCCACATCGTTGACAGGATCGTGGCAGCGCCCGGCGCGCGCCGGGGTCAGGCGCCCACGTCGAAGAATGCCAGGAACCGGCGCATGATCGGCGACAGCGCGCCCGCGCGGTGCGCCACCAGCACCCGGCTGCCCGCGTCCGGGCCGGCCAGCGCGCGGTACGCCACGCCCGGAATGCCGGTGCGCGCGTAGATCTCCGGCAGCACCGAGACCCCGGCGCCGCTGGCCACCAGGCCGATGATGGTGGTGGCCTCGCGCGCCTCCTGCGCGATGCGCGGCGCGAAGCCGGCGCGGTTGCACAGCGTGGTCACGTGGTCGAACAGCCCGCAGCCCAGCCCGCGCGGAAACAGCAGGAAGGGCTGGGCGGACAGCGTGCCGAGGTCCAGCCCGGCCGCCTCGTCTGCCGCCTCGTCCGCCGCCTGCGGCTGCGCCGCCGCGTGCGCGGCGGGCAGCACGGCGACCAGCCGGTCCGCCAGCACCTCGTGCACGGTGATGCTGGGCGGCGGGTAGAACTGCGGCGACGGACGCAGGAAGCCGATGTCGATCTCGCCCTTTTCCAGCCCCTGCAACTGCTGCCCGGTGGACATGTGCACCAGCTCCAGCGTGGCGCGCGGATGGCCGAGGCGGAAGCGCTGCACCGCGCGCGGGAAGGCGTCCTGCATCGGCACGGAAGCGGTGAAGGCCACGCGGATCTCGCCGGCCTCGCCGGCGGCCACCTGCTTGACCACCTCGCGCGCCTGCTCCAGGTTGCCCAGCGCCGCGCGCGCCTTGTCCAGGAACAGCGTGCCGGCGGGCGTGAGCGCCACGTGGTGGCGCGAGCGGTCGAGCAGGGGGCTGCCCAGCTCGTCCTCCAGCGCCTTGATCTGGGTGCTCAGCGGCGGCTGGCTGATGTGCAGCTTGCGCGCGGCCTCGCTGAAGCTCAGCGCTTCGGCCACGGCGACGAAATAGCGGAGTTGGCGGAAGTCCATAGGTGGGTTGGTTATATCGTCCCGGAATAACAAGCGGCTTGAAAACGTATTGGACACTATCACAACGGGTGCCCAGAATGCGTGCAAACGATTTCAACCGACCCACAGGAGACAAGAATGCTGCGTCGATCCTACCTCGCCGGCTTGCTGGCCACCGCGCTGTCGCTGGGCGCCGTCGCCACCAGTGCCGCCGCCGCCGAAACCTATCCCGCCAGGCCCATCCGGCTGGTGGTGCCCTACGCGGCGGGCGGCGCGGTGGACATCGTCGCGCGCTCGGTCGGCCAGAAGATGAGCGTGCTGCTCAAGCAGCCGGTCATCGTCGACAACCGCCCCGGCGCCAGCACCAATATCGGTCTGGACATGGTGGCCAAGGCCCAGCCGGACGGCTACACCATCATGATGGCCTCCAACAGCCTGGCCACCAACGCCGCGCTGTTCGCCAAGCTGCCGTTCGACCCGGCGCGCGACTTCACGCCGGTGGCGCGCATCGGGCAGGCCTCGCTGGTGCTGGTGGTGCCGGCCAAGTCCGGCATCACCTCGCTCAAGGGCCTGGTGGCCCAGGCCAGGTCCCAGCCCGGCAAGCTCAGCTACGCCTCGGCCGGCAACGGCAGCTCCGGCCATCTCGCCGGCGAGCTGTTCAAGGAAGCGGCCCGCATCGACGTGCTGCACGTGCCCTACAAGGGCGGCGCGCCGGCCATCACCGACCTGCTCGGCGAGCGCATCTCCTTCATGCCGATCAACCCGCTCGAAGTCATCACGCATATCCGCGCCGGCACGCTGCGCGCCATCGCGGTGGCGAGCGACCAGCGCACGCCGCTGCTGCCGGACGTGCCGACCTCGCGCGAAGAGGGCCTGCCGGGCTTCACCGCCTCGGTGTGGTGGGGGCTGGTGGCGCCGGCCAGGACGCCGGCGGCCATCGTGCATGAACTCAACGCCGCGGCCAACACCGCGCTGGCCGACGCCGACGTGCGCAAGCAGCTCGCGCAACTGGGCGTGACCATCCTGCCCGGCACGCCCGAAGCCTTCGGCCAGTTCGTGCGCAGCGAGACCACGACCTGGAACGGCGTGATCCGCAAGGCGGGCATCACGGCCGACTGACCACGCCCCGGGCGCGGTCCGCCGCGCCCGGCGCAAGCAACACGATTCAACGGGAAACACCCATGTCCACGCCCCTCTCCGACACCCAAGCCCAGGCCCGCCGCCCCGCCATCCTGGTGGTCAGCGCGCACGCCGCCGACTTCGTCTGGCGCGCCGGCGGCGCCATCGCGCTGTACGCCGAGCGCGGCTACCACGTCAACATCGTCTGCCTGTCCTTCGGCGAGCGCGGTGAATCCGCCAAGATGTGGCGCCAGCCCGGCATGACGCTCGAGCGCGTCAAGGCCGCGCGGCGCGAGGAAGCGCAGCAGGCCGCCGACATCCTCGGCGCCACCCTGACGTGCTTCGACCTCGGCGACTACCCGCTGCGCGTGAGCGACGCAGCGCTGCTGCGCCTGGCGGACATCTACCGCGAGCTGCGCCCCGAGCTGGTCATGAGCCACTCGCGCGAGGACATCTACAACTTTGACCACCCGCTGGCCACCCACGTGGCGCAGGAAGCGCGCGTGATCGCCCAGGCGCACGGCTACAAGCCCGAGGTGCCGGTGATCGGCGCGCCGCCGGTGTTCCTGTTCGAGCCGCACCAGCCCGAGCAATGCAACTGGAAGCCCGACGTGCTGCTCGACATTTCCTCCGTATGGGAGAAGAAGCAGCGCGCCTTCGCCACGATGGCGGCGCAGGAACACCTGTGGGAGTACTACACCCGCGTGGCGCTGCAGCGCGGCGCGCAGGCCACGCGCAACTCGGACCGCAAGGTCAAATACGGCGAGGGATACGCGCGCGTGTTCCCGCAAGTCTCGGAGACCCTGGCATGAAGACCATCGCCTATCGCCATATCCTGCGCGCCGACGCGGCCGACATCGACGCGCTCGGCAGCGCCGGCGTGGCCACCGCGCACGAGGCGCAGCGCCGCACCGGGCTGATGAAGCCCTATCTGCGGCCGGTCCAGTCCGGCGCGGCGATCGCCGGCAGCGCCGTGACGGTGCTGATGCATCCCGGCGACAACTGGATGATCCACGTCGCCGTGGAGATGGTGCAGCCCGGCGACGTGCTGGTGGTGGCGCTGGTCAGCGACTGCACCGACGGCCTGTTCGGCGACCTGCTGGCCACCTCGCTCAAGGCGCGCGGCGCGCGCGGGCTGGTCATCGACGGCGGCGTGCGCGACGTGGCCACGCTCAACGCCATGAACTTCCCGGTGTGGTCGCGCGCGGTCTCGGCGCAGGGCGCGGTCAAGGAAACGGTGGGCGCGGTCAACGTGCCGGTGGTCTGCGCCGGCGCCCACGTGCGTCCCGGCGACGTGATCGTGGCCGACGACGACGGCGTGGTGGTGGTGCCGCGCCCGCAGGCCGCGGCGACCGCCCGGCTCGCCGCCGCGCGCGAAGCCAACGAACTGGCCAAGCGCGCCACGCTGGCCGCCGGCGTGCTGGGCCTGGACATGTACAAGATGCGCGAGGCGCTGGCCGCGAAGGGGCTGGTCTATTCGGACCAGGCGGTGGACTGGTACAGCGGCTTCGACGAGGCCTGAGCCCCGCATGGTCCAGGCGCCGCCCGCCCGCGCGGCGGGCGGCGTCCGCGATTCTGGTATAAGCAACGCAGACGATTTTCCGGGCCTCGGGGGAGCCAGATGGAACTGCGCCAGCTTCAATACTTCGTGCGGGTGGTCGAACTCGGCAGCATGAGCCGCGCCGCGCTCGACCTGGACATGGTGCAGTCGGCCATGAGCCAGCAGATCAGCCGGCTGGAAAGCGAGCTGTCCACCCGCCTGCTGCGCCGGACCACGCGCGGCGTCACGCCGACCGAGGCCGGCCTGGCCTTCTTCCGCGAGGCCCAGCTCGCGCTGCGCCACGCCGAGCAGGCCAAGCGCGCGGCCCATCACGCGCGCCTGTCCGGCACGGTCAGCGTGGGCCTGGCGCCGACCACCGCGTCGATGGTCGGCGTGCCGCTGATGCGCGCCATGCGCGAGCGCTATCCCGACGTGCGCCTGCACATGGTGGAGAGCCTGTCGGGCCACCTCGGCGCCATGCTCAACGCGCGCCAGCTCGACCTCGCCGTGCTGTTCGATACCCACGTGGCGCGCCGCTGGAGCGTGATGCCGCTGCTGGAAGAAACCCTGTTCCTGATCCGCTCGCGCAAGGCCCTGCCGGCCGGCGCCGAGGCCGGCCTGCCCACGCGGCTGCGCATGGCGCAGCTGCAGGACGTGCCACTCATCATGCCGACCGGCCTGCACGGGCTGCGCAGCACGCTGGACGCCGCTTTCGCGCGCGCCAAGATCGTGCCGCAGGTGGTGCAGGAAGTGGATTCGCTGGCCATGCTGATGGACGCGGTGGACCTGGGCTTCGGCGGCACGCTGCAGCCGTGGGCGGCGGTGGGGCGCTATGCCGACGCCACCGAGCGCTTCCACCTGGCCGAGATCGCCGACCCCAAGGTGCGGCGCCAGAACGTGCTGTGCAGCCTGTCGGACGACGAGCTGTCCCCGGCCGCGCTGGCGCTGCGCGTGGTGCTGGCCGACTGCGCGCGCGAGCTGGTGCGCTCGGGCGCCTGGCGCGGCGCGCGGCTGCTGGGGCCGGAGGGCTGAGGGCGGGGCTCGGCGCATTTCGGCGGATCCCGGCGGATCCCGGCAGGGCGGGCAGCCCCCGAGGGGTATCACGAATCGTGATGCCCCCATGCCGCCACCGGCCTTAGCAGGCGGGCGCGCCGCCGGTACAGTGCGGGCTACCCCACGAGAAGACCGCATTGTGTTCCTGATTACACCAACCCGGAAGCCCCTCCCGTCGGCTTCCCGCCGTGCCGCCGGAGGCGCGCGGCCATGATCGACGTCCTGGTCATCGGTGGCGGCAACGCCGCCCTGTGCGCCGCCCTGATGGCGCGCGAAGCCGGCGCCAGCGTGCTGCTGCTCGAAGCGGCGCCGCGCGAGTGGCGCGGCGGCAACTCCCAGCACACCCGCAACCTGCGCTGCATGCACGACGCGCCGCAGGATGTGCTGATCGAGGCCTATCCCGAGGAAGAATACTGGCAGGACCTGCTCAAGGTCACTGGCGGCATCACCAACGAGCACCTGGCCCGCCTGACCATCCGCGCGTCCTCCACCTGCCGCGACTGGATGCGCAAGCACGGCGTGCACTTCCAGCCGCCGCTGTCGGGCGCGCTGCACGTGGCGCGCACCAACGCCTTCTTCATGGGCGGCGGCAAGGCCCTGGTCAACGCCTATTTCCGCAGCGCCGAGGCGCTCGGCGTGCAGGTGCGCTACAACGCGCCGGTGGACGCCATCGAGATGGACGGCGACCGCTTCGTGGCCGCGCGCATCGGTAGCGAGCGCATCGAGGCGCGCAGCTGCGTGCTGGCCGCCGGCGGCTTCGAGTCCAACCGCGAATGGCTGCGCGAAGCCTGGGGCCAGAACGCCGACGGCGAATGGCCGGCCGACAATTTCCTGATCCGCGGCACGCGCTTCAACATGGGCGTGCTGCTCAAGCACATGATCGAGTCGGGCGCCGACGCCATCGGCGACCCGTCGCAGTCGCACTGCGTGGCCATCGACGCGCGCGCGCCGCTGTACGACGGCGGCATCTGCACGCGCGTGGACTGCGTCTCGCTGGGCGTCATGCTCAACCGCAACGCCGAGCGCTTCTACGACGAGGGCGAGGACTTCTGGCCCAAGCGCTACGCCATCTGGGGCCGGCTGGTGGCCCAGCAGCCCGGGCAGATCGGCTACTCCATCATCGACGCCAAGGCCGTGGGCCGTTTCATGCCGCCGGTGTTCCCCGGCGTGCGCGCCGACACGCTGCCGGAACTGGCGCGCCTGCTCGGGCTGGACGAAGCCACCTTCGTGCGCACCATCGAGGCGTACAACGCGGCCTGCCGCGTGGGCAAGTTCGACCACACCGTGCTCGACGACTGCCACACCGAGGGCATCTCCCCGGCCAAGACCCACTGGGCGCGCCCGCTCGACACCGCGCCGTTCTACGGCTACGCGCTGCGCCCGGGCATCACCTTCACCTATCTCGGCCTGAAGGTAAACGAGCACGCCGCCGTGCACTTCGGCGGCAAGCCCAGCGACAACCTGTTCGTGGCCGGCGAGATGATGGCCGGCAACGTGCTGGGCAAGGGCTACACGGCGGGCGTGGGCATGGCCATCGGCACCGCCTTCGGCCGCATTGCCGGCACCCGGGCCGCCGCCGCCGCGCGGGGCCTGCGCAACGACATCCAGGAAGACCAGCATGCAACATCTTGAAGCGCTGACGCGCGAAGCGGCGGCGCTGGCCGAGGGCGCGCTGCCGCTCACCGGCGACGAGGCCGAGGTCGGCCGCATCATGCAGATCTGCAACGCCTGCCGCTACTGCGAAGGCTTCTGCGCCGTGTTCCCGGCCATGACGCGCCGGCTCGAGTTCGGCAAGGCCGACATCCACTACCTGGCCAACCTGTGCCACAACTGCGGCGCCTGCTACCACGCCTGCCAGTACGCGCCGCCGCACGAGTTCGGCGTCAACGTGCCGCAGGCGATGGCCAAGGTGCGCGTGCAGACCTACTCGGACTACGCCTGGCCGGCCGCCTTCGGCGGGCTGTACCGCCGCGCCGGGCTGGCCACCGCGCTGGCGCTGGCCGGCGGCCTGGCGCTGTTCCTGGTGATGGTGCTGGCCGCGCGCGGCAGCCTGCTGCACGCGCCGCTGGCCGGCAACTTCTACGCCATCTTCCCGCACAACCTGCTGGCGGCCATGTTCGGGCTGGTGTTCGGCCTCGCCATCGTGGCGCTGGGCGTGGGCGTGACGCGCTTCTGGCGCCGCGTGACGCCGGGCGAGCTGGCCGGCGAGGCGCGCGGTCCGGCCATCGGCGGCGCCGCGCACGACGCGCTGCGGCTGCGCTACCTCGACGGCGGCCACGGCGAGGGCTGCAACAACGCCGACGACGCCTTCACCCTGTGGCGCCGCCGCTTCCACCATTTCACGTTCTACGGCTTCATGCTGTGCTTCGCCGCCACGGCGGTGGCCACGCTCTATCATTACCTGCTGGACCTGCACGCGCCGTATGCGCTGACCAGCCTGCCGGTGCTGCTCGGCACGGCCGGCGGCATCGGCCTGCTGATCGGCACGGCGGGGCTGCTGCGGCTCAACCTGGCGCGCGACCCGAACACCGGCGACGCCGCGCAGAAACCGATGGACCGCGGCTTCATCGCGCTGCTGTTCCTCACCAGCGCCACCGGCCTGGCGCTGCTGGCCTGGCGCGACACCGGCGCGATGGCGCTGCTGCTGGCCCTGCACCTGGGCGTGGTGATGGCGCTGTTCCTGACGCTGCCCTACGGCAAGTTCGCGCACGGCATCTACCGCAGCGCCGCGCTGCTGAAATGGAATATCGAAAAACGCCGGCCGAGCAATCTCGCGCTCGGCTCGGACTGAAGTCGCCCCCGAACCCCGACTGAAACGAATACCGTATCCACAAGGAGATCCCCATGAACAAGCCCGGCGTGCTCACCATTTCGTCGATGCGAGACCAGTGCAGCGAAGCCGAATGGCAGGCGCGCGTAGACCTGGCCGCGTGCTACCGGCTGGTGGAGCTGTACGGCATGGCCGACATGATGGCCAATCACATCTCGGTGCGCGTGCCGGGCGAGGAGGGCGCTTTCCTCATCAACGCCTACGGCATGATGTATGAGGAAATCACGGCCTCCAGCCTGATCAAGGTGGACCATGCTGGCACCATCCTCGCCAAGCCGGACTTCGGCTCGCTCAACTACGGCATCAACAAGGCCGGCTACGTGATCCACAGCGCCGTGCACGAGGCGCGCCCCGAAGTGGCCTGCGTGATCCACACGCATAGCTGGGCCTCGATGGCGGTGTCGTCGCTCGACTGCGGGCTGCTGCCGCTCACGCAGACCGCCATGCGCTTTCTCAAGATCGGCTATCACGAGTACCAGGGCGTGGTGCTGGACACCGCCGAGCAGGCGTCGCTGATCGCCGACCTCGGCACCGGCGAGGCCATGATCCTGCGCAACCACGGCGCGCTGACCGTGGGCAACACCGTGGGCGAGGCCTTCAACTGGATGCACCGGCTGGAGCTGGCCTGCCGCGCGCAGATCGGCGCGATGTCGTGCAACACGCCGCTGCGCGAGGTCGGCGCCGACGTGCTGCAGGAAACCTGGAACAACTACCAGCCCGGCACCCGCCGGCCTTATGGCGTGATGGAGTGGCCGGCGCTGCTGCGCAAGCTCGACCGCCTCGACCCGAGCTTCCGCGACTGAACACGGCCGCCCCCCGGCCGTGACCGCTGTCCCCCCCAGCGGCAGCGCGTGAAGACAAGAGCAGAAAACGGAAACGGAGACAGACAAGATGAACAGACGACGCATGCTGGCCCAGGCGCTGGCGCTTGGCGCCGCGCCCTGGATCGCCGCCACCCGCGCGCAGGCGATGCCCAACAAGCCGGTGACGCTGGTGGTGCCGTTCGCCCCCGGCGGCAATCTCGACGTGGTGGCGCGCGCGCTGGCGCCGGCGCTGGAGCAGTCGCTCGGGCGCAACGTCATCGTCGACAACCGGCCCGGCGCCGGCGGCGTGCTGGGCGCGTCCGCGGTGTCGCGCGCGGAGGCCGACGGCAGCACGCTGCTGGTGACCACGCCCAACGCCATCGTGGTGCTGCCGCGCATGACGCGCACCGCGTTCAGCCTGGCCAGCTTCCAGCCGGTCGGGCTGGTCTCCACCACCACGCTGGTGATCGTGGTCAAGGGCGGCGACAAGCGCTTCGCCGACGTGGGCGCGCTGCTGGCCCATGCGCGCGCCAATCCCGGCAAGGTCACCGCCGGCCACGCCGGGCCCGGCACCACCAACCACGTGGCCGCGCTGCAACTGGAGCAGGCCGCCGGCATCAAGCTCAACACCGTGCCCTACAAGGGCTCGGCGCCCGCGCTGATGGACCTGATGGGCGGGCAGATCGACATGGTGGTCGACCAGCTCACCAGCTCCGCGCCCCATATCCAGTCCGGCGCGCTGCGCGTGCTGGCGGTGATGTCGCGCGAGCGCGATGCCACCCTGCCGAAGGTGCCGACGCTGCGCGAATCCGGCCTGCCCGGCTTCGAGGCGACCACCGCCACCGGCCTGCTGGCCCCCGCGGGCACGCCGGCCGCCACCATCGAGACGCTCAACGCGGCGCTGCGCAAGGCGCTGGCCGAGCCGAGCGTCAAGAGCCGCCTGCTGAACGTCGGCAGCGTGGCCCAGAGTTCGTCGCCGCAGGAACTGCTGCAGACGCTGCAGCGCGAGGATGCGCGCGCGCAGCAACTGGCGGCATCCGGCCGGCTCAAGGCGGAATGACGCGCAGCACGCGCCCGCCGCACATCGATCAACACGACAGAGAAGCCGTCCCCGCCATGACCAGACCCTGCCTGCCACCGCTTGCCAACCACGCCGAGCCGGCCTTCCGCGCGCCGCCCGGCGCCTGCGACAGCCATGCCCACGTGTTCGGCCCCTACCAGCGCTTTCCGCTCGCCGCCGAGCGCAGCTACACCCCGGCGGAACATCCCGCCGCCGACTTCATCGCCCATCTCGACCAGCTCGGGCTGACGCGCGGCGTGCTGGTCACGGCCAGCGCCTGCGGCACCGACAACGGCAGCGTGCTGGAGGCCCTGCGGCTCTACCCCGAGCGGCTGCGCGGCATCGCGGTGCCGGCGCCCGACACCAGCGACGCCGAGCTGGACCGCTGGCACGCGGCCGGCATGCGCGGCGTGCGCATCAACCTGTACCAGGTCGACGGCCACGCGGTGTACCGCAACGGCGTGGGGCTGGAGGTGCTCGAAGCGCTCGCGCCGCGGCTGGCCGAGCGCGGCTGGCACGCGCAGATCTGGATCCACGCGCCCGACCTGCCGGCGCTCGCCCCGCGCCTGCGCGCGCTCGGCGTGCCGCTGGTGATCGATCACATGGGCCGCATGTCCACCGCGCGCGGCGTGGGCGATCCCGGCTTCCAGGCGCTGTGCGCGCTGCTGGCCGAAGGCGCGGCATGGACCAAGATCTCCGGCGCCGACCGCCTGAGCGCCGCGGGCGCGCCCTACGGCGATGTCGATCCGTTCGCCACCGCGCTGCTCGCCGCCAACCCGGAGCGCGTGGTGTGGGGTTCCGACTGGCCGCACATCAACTACTTCGAAGCCGGGCAGGTGCCAGACGACGGCACGCTGTTCAACCTGCTGGCGCGCTGGCTGCCCGACGCCGCGGCGCGCGAGCGCGTGCTGGTGAGCAACCCGGCGCGGCTCTACGGATTCGACGGCGCGCCCGCCTGACGGCTGCCCGGCGCGTAGCGCTCATCACCCGGCGCCGCCAGCCCAGGCCGGCGCCGGTCACGAACAAGAACATGGCGGACGCGGGCGCGTCCCGGCCCGGCCGCCCATCGGAGACCCGACATGCCTCGTTTCGCCCCCTCGCCCTCGCTGCCGTTGCGCCTCGCGCGCGCATGCGCGCCGCTCGCCATGCTTGCCTGCGCGCTGACCGGCGCCGCCCACGCCCAGCCGGCCGGCGCCGACTATCCGACCAAGCCGGTGCGCATGGTGGTGGCGTTCACCGCCGGCGGCACCACCGACATCCTCGCGCGCAGCGTCGCCCAGTCGCTGGCGCAGCGCTTCAAGCAGTCCTTCGTGGTGGACAATCGGCCCGGCGCCGGCGGCAACATCGGCACCGAGGCCGTGGTGCGCTCGCCGGCCGACGGCTACACGCTGCTGGTCGATTCGGTCGGGCCGATCTCCATCAACCAGACGCTCTACAAGAAGCTCAACTACGATCCGCTCACCGACCTCGTGCCGGTGGTGCAGATCGCCGACGTGCCCAACGTGCTGGTGGTGCATCCCTCGCTGCCGGCCAGGAGCTTCGAGGAATTCATCGCCTACGCCAAGGCCAACCCGGGCAAGCTCAACTACAGCTCCACCGGCGTGGGCACCTCGTCGCAGCTCTCCAGCTTCATGCTGACGCAGCGCGTCGGCACCGAAGCCACGCATATCCCCTACAAAGGGGCCGACGCGCTCAACGACCTGCTGTCCGGCAGGGTACAGTTCATGTTTGCCACCATCCCCTCGGTCATTGCCCATATCAAGGCCGGCAAGCTGCGGGCGCTGGCGGTGAGCAGCGCGCACCGCTCGAAGTCGCTGCCCGACGTGCCCACGGTGGCGGAGAAGGGCTTCCCCGGTTTCGAGGCCGGATCGTGGTTCGGCGTGTTCGCGCCCAAGGGCACGCCCAGGGCGGTCATCGACAAGCTGAACCAGGCGGTCAACGAAGCCCTGCCGTCGCTGCAGGCGCAGATGGTGCGCGAAGGGGCGGACCCGGTGGGTGGCTCGCCCGAGCAGTTCGGGCAGTTCACCCGCAAGGAATACACCAAGTGGAAGGTCGTGGTCCATGATTCCGGCGCTTCCATCGACTAACGCTATGTAGGTTGCAATGAACCATCCATCCGGCGGGCAAGGCCCGCGCATCCTGATGTCGGAACAAGCTCTGCGGCAGTACGGCGCGGACATCGGCGCCGCGCTCGGCGGCCACTTCGTGCCGGTGGCGCTGCCGGCCGGCGACGGCCCGCATGGCGGGCCGGACGCCACGCTGGACGCCGACATTGCCTTCGTCTCGCGCGACGTCACCGGGCTGTCCACCAAGCACGAGATCCTGCCCGCCACGCGGCGCTTCTACGACGCCATGCTGGCCAGCCCCTCGCTGCGCTGGACCCACACCCATTCGGCCGGCGCCGACCGCGCCGTGTTCGGCGAGCTGCGCGCGCGCGGCGTGCAGGTGACCACCTCGTCCGGCGCCAATGCCGGCGTGGTGGCGCAGACCGCGCTGGCCGGGCTGCTGGCGCTGGCGCGGCACTTCCCGCAGATGCTGGCGGCGCAGGGCGAGCGCCGCTGGGCGCCGCTGATCGGCTCCGGCCTGCCGCGCGACATCGCCGGGCAGACCGCGACCATCGTCGGCTGGGGCCCGATCGGGCAACTGCTGGGCAAGCTGCTGCACACGCTGGGCATGCACGTGGTGGTGGTGCGGCAGAGCGCCGCCTCCGCCGGGCCGGACTACGAGACGGTCGCATTCGAGGGCGTGCGCGGCGTGCTGCCGCGCACCGACTGGCTGCTGCTGGCCTGCCCGCTCACGCCGCAGACGCAGGGGCTGGTGGACGCCGCCGCGCTGGCCCTGCTGCCGGATGGCGCCCGGCTCGTCAACGTCGCGCGCGGCGAAGTGGTGGACGAAGCCGCGCTGATCGCGGCGCTGCGGTCCGGCCGCCTCGCCGGCGCCTACCTGGACGTGTTCGCGCACGAGCCGCTGCCGGCGGACTCGCCGCTGTGGACCATGCCCAACGTCATCGCCACGCCGCACAGCGCGGGCTTCTCCGATGGCAACGCCGCGCGCGTGGCGGGGATCTTCATGGACAACCTGCGGCGCTGGCAGGCGGGGGAAGCGTTGCGCAACCTCGTCGGCTGACCGGCGGGAAGTGAAAGACAACGGCGCCCGCGAGGGCGCCGTTTTTCTTGTTGCCGGCGCCCGCAACAGCGAAGACCATCACGCCGCGCAGACGCCAGGCACCAACGCACGGCGAGCATCCCCGCACGCCCGCATCCCCGAGACACAATCACCGCCGGTTGGCCAGCCAGATGCCGCCGACGATGGCCGCCAGCCCCGCCGCGTGGAACCAGCGCGGCCAGTCGCCGAGCAGCGCGCTCGACATCAGCGCGGCGAACACCGGCGTGAGCGTGAAGAAGAACACCGGCAACTGCGCGCCGGCGCGCGCGATGGCGCGGTCCCAGGCGAAGTAGCCGAGCAGCGACGGCACCGTGGCCACGTACAGCAGGATGGCGGCCACCTTGGCGTCCAGGTGCAGCGGCGCGTGCGCCGCCGCCAGTTCCCACGCCGCGAACGGCGCGCTGGCGAGCACGCCGGCCACGATCTGGCCGAACAGCAGCACCGCCAGCGGCAGGTCGGGGCGGCGCTTGCGCAGCAGCCAGGTGTAGGCGCTCCAGGTGACGGTGGCGGCCAGCATGAACAGGTCGCCCGGCACGAAATCGAGCTGCGCGAGCCGCGCGGGGTCGCCGCGCAGCAGCACCACGCCCACGCCGGCCAGGCAGAGCAGGGCGCCCGCCACGTGCCAGCCGCGCACCCGCTCGTGGAAGAACAGCGCGCCGATGATGAGCAGGAAGATCGGCGCCGAGGCCCCGATCAGCGTCACGTTGATCGGCGACGAGGTGGTCAGCGCGAGGTACTGCATCGCGTTGTAGACCGACACCGACAGCATGCCCATCGCGGCGATCACGCCGGCGTGCCGCTTCAGCGCGGCGGCGTGCAGCCGCACGTCGCGCCACACGGCCGGGGCCAGCAGCAGGCCGGCCAGCGCCCAGCGCGCGAAGTTCAGCGTGACCGGCGGGATGGCGCCGGCGGCGTAGTGGCCGACGATGGCGTTGCCGGCCCAGCTCAGGGGCGGGAAGGTCAGCAGGCCGAGGGTGGTCCAGTCGAGGCCGGCCTTGCCGGCGGCGGTAGCGCGCATATGAGGGTTGTCGTCCTGTCGGTGTTCTTGTTCTTGTCTTGTTTCTGGCTTATTTTTGTCTTGTTGCCGTGCCGGCGCGGGCCCGGACGCGTGTCCGTCTCCTTGTCTCCTTTTTCCCCGCGCGCCGGGCATTATGCCGCAGCGCGATTGCAAACGATTGTCAGGGGCATGCCGCGTGCGGCTGCCATGCGCTAGTCTCCATGCGTGCCGCGCGCCGGCGGGCGCGCCCGGGAAAAGTGCCGGATACGAACTGTTACACGGACGCGCCGGCCGGCTGTCAACACCGCAAACCGGCGGGCCGTTCTTACAGGCAACGCGCAAGCCGCGCGCCTACCTGGAGATTGCAATGAAAAAGGTTCTCGCCATCGTGACCCTCGCGCTCTTCGCCGCCGGCGCCTACGCGCAGGCACCCGCCGCCGAGGCGACCAAGGAGCCGGTCAAGGTCGAAAAGAGCGCGCACAAGAGCAAGGCGCACGGCACCAAGCATACCAAGGCCGCCACGCCGGCCAAGCCCGCCGCGCAGTAATGCGGCGTTCCGGAATGCGCCCCGCCGCGGGGCGCATTCTTCATCCAGCCCCCTGACCTCATGCACCTGATCTGGACGATTCTCATCGGCTTCGTGGCCGGCCTCGTGGCGCGCGCCATCACTCCCGGCAGCGGCCCCAGCGGCTTTTTCCTGACCGCCGCGCTCGGCATTGCCGGCGCGCTCGCCGCCACCTTCCTCGGGCAGCTCCTGAACTGGTATCGCCCGGGCCAGTCCGCCGGCTTCATCGGCGCGGTGGTCGGCGCGGTGATCCTGCTGCTCGGCTATCACCTGATCGCGCGCAAGGGCTGAAGCCAGCCCGCGCCGCATTCCTTCCAAGTCATACCGACAACCCAAGAACCGGATCCGATCATGAGCCTGATGGACATCCTGCAGAACGCAGCCGCCGCCCTCGGCGGCAACCCCGAGCAACAGGTGGACCACATCGCCCAGAACGCGCCGCCGGGCGCGCTCGGCGAACTGCTGGCCGGCGCGTTCCGCTCGGACCAGACGCCGGCCTTCGGCAACATGGTGGGCGAGCTGTTCGGCCAGTCGAACGGCGCGCAGCAGGCCGGCATGCTCAACCAGATGCTGGCCCTGCTGGGCCCGGCCGTGCTGTCCGGCGCGGCCGGCGGCGTGCTGGGCAAGGTGATGGCGCCCGGCGCCACGCAGGTCACGCCCGAGCAGGCCAGCCAACTGACGCCGGCGCAGGTGCAGGAGATCGCCGCCCACGCCGAGCAGGCGCATCCGGGCGTGGTCGACCAGATCGCCGGCTTCTACGCCGAGCATCCCACGCTGGTGAAGACCATCGGCAGCGCCGCGCTGGCCATCGCGCTGGCCAAGTTCCGCGAGCACCAGCAGCAGGCCTGAGCTGCGCCGGCTTCGGCCGGTGCCGGCCGGCGCGTGCTGCCCGTCACGCTGCCTTGCTGCCCTCTCCCGTGAAGTGGGAGAGGGCAGCAAACCTTGTCTCGCGGTAAATCGCGTGCCGCGCAAGCCGGGCAACTAAAAGCCGCCCGGCTGCGGCTCCCTCGCATCGAAATCGAGCTCGATCCTGGCGCCGTTGGGATCGTGCAGGAACAACTGCCACAGGCCGGAGCCCGCCTGCCGCCCGAGCGTGAACGGAATGCCGCGGCGGCGCAGGTCGCCCGTGTATTGCTCCAGGCCGGTGGCGGTGAAGGCCATGTGGTCCAGCACGCCGGCCGCGGGCGCCGGCAGCGCATCGGTGGCGACGAGGTGCACGATGGGCGCGCCACCGGCGTACAGCCACGCGCCCGGGAACGTGAACGGCGGGCGCGGGC
>NZ_AQPL01000177.1:0-4940 GCF_000395345.1 Cupriavidus sp. WS
CGGGCGCGGGCCGGTCTCGAAGCCCAGCACCTCGCGATAGAAAGCGACGCTGTCTTCGAGGGCGTCGGTCAGGACGGTGAAGTGGTTCATCCCGGCGATCGGCATGTCTTGCTCCTGTTCTGCTTCTTGTGCTGCCTGGCTGACGCGGCGCGATGCCGCCGCGCATGGCCGGCCCGGCCGTGTCAGACCGATTCTTCTTCCCGCGACGCCATCCAGTCGAGCAGTACCGTCTTGCCCCACTGGATGTCGTCGCCGATCGCCGCCGATACCGTCTTCGGGTCCTTGCGGGCAAGGCCGTCGAGCACGCGGTAGTGCGGGTGCTCTTCCAGGCTTTCGCGGCTGGCCTGCAGCTCCGTGTGGAAGATATGCAGCAGCGGCCCCATGCGCACCCACATGCTTTCCACCACCGCGAACAGGTTGGGCAGGTGGGACGCGGCGAGCAGTTCGAAATGGAACTTGCGGTTCAGCCCCGCCGCCTCGCGCGGGCTGGCCGACACCGCCTTGATGAAGGCCTCGTGCGTCCTGCGCAGCCGCGCGATCTCCTGCGGCGTGATGCGCAGCGCGGCGGCCTCGGCGGCGGCGCCTTCGAGCAGCGTGCGCATCAGCTGGATCTCGGAGACCGTGCCGGGGTCGAGCTCGGGCACGGTGATGGAGGTCGCCGCGGTCATTTCCAGCGCCTGCTCGCTCACCAGCCGGAAGATCGCCTCGCGCACGGGGGTGGTGCTGGTCCCCATCGACTGGGCCAGTTCCGCCACGCGCAAGCGCTCGCCCGGCACGTACTTGCCGCTCATCAATGCGGAGCGGATCTGGTCGTAGACGCGTGACGACAGATTGCTCTTCTCCACGCGCACGAGTTCTTTCATGACAGCCTGCCTCGGTAAGGAATGTTCAAGGACACATCATATATGATATGCGGCGCTATTTTTCCGCTCAGGCGGGGCTGCCGGCGCCGGCGGGCGGCGTGCCCAGCAGGTAGTCCGCCAGCAGGTCGATCTGCGCCGTCACCATGTGCTCGCCGAGATGGATGCGGCAGCCGCGCGCCCTGGCCGCGAGCAGCAGCGGGGTCTGCGCCGGCTGCATGATGACTTCCGCGACGATGGTCTCGGGCCGCAGCAGGGCGGGGTCGAGCGGCAGCGGGTCGTCGGGCTTGAGGCCGAGCGAGGTGCCGTTGACGATCAGGTCCCAGTCGCCGGCCGGACCCGCGGCGGAGGCCACGGCGGCGGCGGGCCGCTTCGCCTTCAACTGCGCGGCGAGCGCGTCGGCCTTGCCGCGCGAGCGGTTGACGATGGCCAGCTGCGCCACGCCGGCATCGAGCAGCGCCGCCGCCACCGCGGTGGCCGCGCCGCCCGCGCCCAGCAGCAGGGTCCGCTTGCCGGCCGGGTCGATGCCCTGCGCGCGCAGGCCCGCCACGAAACCCACGCCGTCGAACACCCTGCCGACGAAGCGCCCGTCGGGCGTGCGGCGCGCCACGTTGCACACGCCGAGGTCGGCCGCCACGCCTTCGAGTTCGTCGCACAGCCGCGCCACTTCCTGCTTGTGCGGCACGGTGACGATCACGCCGGCGAGGTTCTCCACCGCGCGCAGGCCCGCCAGCGCGCCGGGCAGCTGCGCCGGCGAGACCTGCCACGGCACCAGCACCGCGTTGCGCCCCAGCGCCGCGGCGCGCGCGTTGAAGAAGGCCGGCGTGCGCACGTGATGCGCGGGGTAGGCGAGGATGACGACGACCCGCGTGCGGCCGTCGATGGGGCTGACCGCGGGGCTCGCGGCGGGGGGATTGGTTTCCGGCATCGGGCAGGGCTCCAGGAAGAATCGGAAGAACAAGCGAAGGGTTGCGGGGCGGGCCGCGGCGAAAAAAGCTTCTTGCCAGCCACCGATAATGATGTAGCATATATCCTATATCATGTATTGGGAAGGGCGGCAGGCCACCGGAACGGCGGCCCGCGCGCCCCGAAACCCGCAGCGGGCCGGCATCCGCCAGGCCGGCGCAATCCAAGGAGGAGACAACGTGCAAGCGGTATTTGGCTCGCCCGGACGCTATGTCCAGGGCGCGGGGGCGCTGGACGCGCTGGGCGGGCATGTGGCCCGGCTCGGCCGCGACGCGGTGCTGGTCGCGGACCGGATGGTGATGGAAATGATCGGCGCGCGCGTCGGGCAGTTGTGCGCGGACGCCGGGGTGGCGCTGCGCCGGCTGAGCTTCGACGAGGGCCTGACGCCGGAGCTGGTGGCGCGCCTCGTCGGCGAGCTGGGCGCCGGCGCGCCGGCGGTGATCGTCGCCGCCGGCGGCGGGCGCAGCATCGACGCCGGCAAGGCGCTGGCGGACCATTACCAGGCGCCGGTCATCACGGTGCCGACGGTGGCCTCCAACGATGCGCCGACCAGCAAGAACTACGTGCTCTACGACGCCCATCACCGGCTGCTCGCGGTCCGGCACCTGCCCTACAGTCCGGCCTGCGTCGTCGCCGACACCGCGCTGATCGCGCAGGCGCCCGCGGCCATGCTGCTGGCGGGCATCGGCGACGCCATCTCCAAGTCCTTCGAAGCGGCGCAATGCGCGGCCGCGCCCGACGGCGCCAACATGTTCGGCACCCGGCCGCTGCTGTCGGCGGGGGCGCTGGCGCGCGAGTGCCACCGCGTGCTGATGGCCGATGCGCAGGCCGCGCTGGCGGTGGCCGGCTCGGGCGTGCCGGATGCCGCCTTCGAGCGGGTGGTGGAGGCCACCATCCTGATGTCCGGCCTGGGCTTCGAAAGCGGCGGCCTGTCGATCGCGCACGCGCTCACGCGCGGGCTGTCCGCGCTGCGCCACGCGCAGCGCGCGCCCCACGGCCTGCAGGTGGCCTATGGCCTGCTGGTCCAGCTGGAGCTGGAGCGGCGCCAGGACGGCGCGCGCGCCGAGATCGAGGCGCTGTACCGCCGCATCGGCCTGCCGCTGCGGCTGGCGGACCTGGGCCTCACCGATGCCTCGCGCGAGGAACTGGAGGCGGCCGCCACGCTGTCGCTGGCGGCCCCGCACATGAAGAACTTCCCGCGCGCGCTGGACGCCGCCGCGATCGCCGATGCGATGCGGCAGGTGGATGCGCGCGCGGTGCGGGCCCCACATTAAGCAGCCAGGCGGATCACACGTCAGGCCGGCCGGGCGCGATGGCGCCGCCGGCGGCGCAGCAGACTATCCGGAGCCCGGCGCCAGCGTGTCCGGGCGGTAACTGAGAGGAGCGTAAGCAATGCATTTCCCATGTCCCCTGAAAAAATGCATGATATATCGTGCATCAATCGAAAATGGAGGCGCCCGATGAGCCAAGCCATCGTGTCGGCGCCGCCCGTGGCCGCCGACGGCGCGTTCGCGCCGAGCGCGGAGCAGGTCGCGCGGCTCAAGGAGCGCGCCACCTTCGTGCGCCTGGAGACCATCCGGCTGATCGAGATCGCCAAGACCGGGCACTACACCTCGGTGTTCTCGGCGGCCGAGACCTTCGCCGCGCTGTACTACGACGTGATGAAGCTGCGCCGCGGCGAGCCCGCCTGGCCGCAGCGCGACCGCTTCCTGATGGGCAAGGGCCACGCCGCGGTGGGCCTGTTCCCGATCCTCGCCGATCTCGACTTCTTCCCCAGGTCCTGGCTCGACGACTACACCCGCCTGGGCAGCCCGCTCGGCGACCACCCCGACATGCGCAAGGTGCCGGGCATCGACTTCAGTTCCGGCTCGATCGGGCACGCGCTCTCGGCCGGGCTGGGCATGACGCTGGCCGGCCGGCACGCGGGGCTGGACTTCACCACCTTCGTGATGCTCGGCGACGGCGAGATGCAGGAAGGGCAGGTGTGGGAGGCGGCGATGTCCGCCGCGCACCATCGCGCCAACCGCCTCGTCGCCATCGTCGACCGCAATGGCTTCCAGCTCGACGGCGCGGTGGACGAAGTGATGGGCATCGAGCCGCTCGACGCCAAGTGGCGCGCGTTCGGCTGGGAAGTCCACGTGGTGGACGGCCACGACGTGGCCGCGCTGACCGCCTTGCTGCGCCGGCTGCGCGCCGACGACGCGCGCGCCACGCCGGCCTGCGTGATCGCGAAGACGGTCAAGGGCAAGGGCGTGTCCTACATGGAGACCGAGCCCGGCTGGCACCTGGGCTACCTCGCGCCCGAAGACGCGCGGCGCGCGGCCGAGGAAATCCTCGCCAGGGACGCACGGCAGGACCAGCAGGACCAGCAGGACCAACAGGACAAACGGGACCGATAGCATGAACCAGCCACTTTCCAAGGACTCCTGGCAATACCGGGGCCTGAACGCCATCACGCCGGGCCTGAGCTACCTGTCCAACGGTCTGATCGACCTGGTCGAGGCCGGCGCGCCGGTGCTCGCCGGCTCGGCCGACCTGCAGTATTCCAACGGCCTGGCGCGCTTCGCCCAGCGCTTTCCCGAGCGCTACATCCAGTTCGGCATCTCCGAGCAGAACATGGTGACGGCGGCGGCCGGCATGGCCACCGTGGGCTACACGCCGTTCGTCGCCACCTTCGCCTCGTTCCTGGCGCTGCTGTGCTGCGAGCAGATCCGCATGGACGTGGCCTATTGCGGCCTGCCGGTGCGGCTGGTGGGCCACCACGCGGGCATTTCGCTGGGTTTCTACGGCACCTCGCACCATGCCACCGAGGACCTCGCCATCATGCGCTCGATCGCCGACCTCACCGTGGTGGCGCCGGCCGACGGCCCGCAGCTGCGCGCCGCGGTCAAGGCCTCGGCCGGCCACGCGCAGCCGATCTATTTCCGCATCGGCCGCGGGCGCGAGCCGGACGTCTACGAAGAGGGCGTGCCGTTCGAGTTCGGCAAGGCCATCGAGCACCAGCAGGGCGAGGAGCTGACGCTGATCGCCACCGGCTCGTGCGTGCATCCCGCGCGCGAGGCGGCGAAGCGGCTCGCCGCCGCCGGCCATTCGGTGGGGATGATCGACATGGCC
>NZ_AQPL01000178.1:0-342 GCF_000395345.1 Cupriavidus sp. WS
GCCGCCGCCGGCCATTCGGTGGGGATGATCGACATGGCCACGGTCAAGCCGCTCGACCGCGACGCCGTGCTGCGCGCCGCGGCGCGCTCGCGCGTGCTGATGACGGTGGAGGAACACAACGTGCTGGGCGGCCTGGGCGGCGCCGTGGCCGAGGTGCTGGCCGACGTCGGCGCCGGGGTGCGGCTGGTGCGCCACGGCATCCTCGACGAGTACAGCCTGATCGCGCCGCCGACGCATCTGTACGCGCACTACAAGCTCGACGCGGACGGCATCGAGCAGCTGGCGCGCGAGGTCATGGCGGCATAGCAGGACACCGGCGCGGCGCGGACGGGCATGGTCCCG